>JAGBBI010000231.1 GCA_017938565.1 Clostridia bacterium | reverse complement strand
GCTGTTTCGCCAGAGAGCATTAAAGCACTAGCCCCATCGAGTACTGCATTTGCCATATCCGTTAATTCCGCCCTTGTAGGTCTTGTATTCTCTATCATACTTTCCAACATTTGCGTTGCAATTATTACAATCTTTCCAGCCTTTAAGCACTTATCAACAATAGCCTTTTGATAAATCGGAATCAGCTTAAAATCAACCTCAACACCAAGATCCCCCCTTGCAACCATTATTCCATCAGACTCTTTTATAATTTCGTTAATATTATCAATGCCTTCTTGATTTTCGATTTTACTTATTATTTTAATGTTTTTGTCTGTTCCACCATTTTCTTTGATAAATTTTCTAGCAATTAACACATCTTCAGCTGTTCTTACAAATGATAGTGCTATGTACTCAACATCGTTTTCAATTGCAAATTTTATATCTGCCTTGTCTGCATCACTTAAATAAGGCATTTCGAGATGTACATTTGGTAAATTTATACTTTTATTATTAGAAAGCACTCCACCGACTATAACCTTAGTTATAATATCATACTTGTTCATAGATATGACTTCCAGTTCGCTAAATCCGTCATTAAGCAAAATCCTGTCGCCCTCATTTACAATATTTGGCAGGTCTTTATAAGTTACTGAAACAATATTCTTGCTTCCAAGAACATTGCCTGTGGTCAAAGTAAAGACTTGACCTTTCTCAAGCTCAATTTGTCCCTTTTCAAACTCTTTTATTCTTATTTCCGGTCCTTTTAAATCGCACATTATTGCAACCGGCATTTCAAGTTTTTGTCGTTGCACTTTAATTGCATTAATATAATCAGCATGAATATCGTGATTTCCATGCGACATGTTAAGCCGTGCGACATTCATTCCCGCAAGCATCATTTCTTTTATCATTGTGGGAGATCCGGAGGCTGGTCCAATTGTACATACTATCTTAGATTTTTTCATAAAACTTTTAACCTCACTTCCTTGCGATAATATGAATTCTATTTAAATCTTGATAATCTTTAGTTTCATTGAATTCAATGTCTATCATTTTAATATCTTTAAAACCAACCCTTTGCAAACCTTTAATTATGTCATCAGTCTCAAACCAAGCCTCTACCATAATATCGCCCGTCTTTCTGTAAAGAGTATTAGTTTCTTTTACATAATAGGTTTCATTCATAACACAAAGCCCGTTATTTTGAGAGACTTTTGACACATAATCGAGATCGTTGCCCTGCTCATATATAAGCTCTGACCACCCACACAATTTTTTCTTTGTGTAAAAGTCAAATACAAACAATCCCTTTTTATTTAAATGTTGATACACCGTAGTAAAAAACTTTTCCCATTGTGTCCAATTTGTAAACATATTTACAACATCTCTATTGCAAGAAATTAAATCGAACTTGCGTTTTAAATTAAATTCATACAAATAATCAACTTTGTTAAATTCAACATCAGGAAACTTTGGTCTAACATACGCCAAATATCCTTCAGCATTATCAACCCCCATACAATCGGTGCAAATATTTCTTAAAACCGAAATAAATTCGCCAGAGCCTGAACATACATCAAGCACCGACTTTATCATTAAATTTTTTGACTTTAAAAACCTGATTAGATTGTTCGCCAGTTTAAATGAAAAATTCCCCTGCTTCCTACTCCACGCTTCAGCATACCAAATATCAAAATTAAAAGTGCCCTCGTTCAACGTTATTCTATTT
>JAGBBI010000230.1 GCA_017938565.1 Clostridia bacterium | reverse complement strand
TGTTGCTGCTGCTGACGCACAGGCTAAAGCAAATGCTGCTAAAACTGACGCAATTAATGCCGCTGCCGTTTCTGCTAAGACACTTAATAGTGGTATTGAAGCCGTAGATGGCAGAGTTGATACCGTAAGTGGAAGTCTTAATACTTTTAAGACAGATGTTGCTAATACTTATGAGACTAAGAACAATGTAGCCACTGCTATTACAGCCGCAAAGAGCGATGTTTATGCATCTGCTACAACCGCTGCTGCCGCTGATGCACAGGCTAAAGCAAATGCTGCTAAAACTGACGCAATTAATGCCGCTGCTGTATCAGCCAACACCCTTTTAGGTTTGATTGACGCAGTAGATGAGAAGGCAGATGCAAATGCGCAAGCCCTTGCAGAGTACAAAACTGAAGTAACTAATACTTACGAAACCAAAGCGAACGTAACTTCTGCTATTACAGACGCAAAGAATGATGTTTACGCATCTGCAACAACTGCTGCTGCCGCTGATGCACAGGCTAAAGCAAATAGCGCTAAAACTGATGCAATCAATGCTGCCGCTGCTTCTGCTAAGACACTTAGCGATAAGATTGAGGCCGTAGATGATAAAGTTGACGCACTTAGTGGAGATGTTCACACAACAATTGAAAATCTTGAATCAGCGTTAACTGAAACTATTAACAATAAGGTTGCTACTGCTTATCGTTTCCAAGGAAGTTGTGAATATGCTGAGTTAGCAAGCAAAGAGAAGGTTAATGGGTATGTTTGGAATGTAACTGATGCACACGGCAATACTCCGGCTGGAACTAACTATGCTTGGAGTGAAGACACCCAAACTTGGGATGCGCTCGGTGGAACTATCGACCTTTCTCCATATGCACTTAAGACCGAGGTTACTGCGGCAACAAAAACTCTTCAAGATAATATTGATACTGCTAACGATAGAATTGATGCTGTAAGTGGAAATCTTAATACTTTTAAGTCGGATGTTGCTGATACTTACGAAACCAAAGTAAATGTAGCCTCTGCTATTACAGCAGCAAAGAATGATGTTTACGCATCTGCAACAACTGCTGCTGCCGCTGATGCACAGGCTAAAGCAAATAGCGCTAAAACTGATGCAATCAACGCTGCTGCTGCTTCTGCTAAGACACTTAGCGATAAGATTGAGGCCGTAGATGATAAAGTTGACGCACTTAGTGGAGTAACAAAAACAGTTAAGGCTACCGCAGATAGCGCAGTTCAAAGTGCTACAGTTAATAGTGGTGTAGAGGTAACTAAGAATGGTACAACACTTGATTTTGATTTCTCAGAACTTATTATCGACTGTGGTGATTTTTAATCAATGAACTAAAACATTTTTAAATAATTAAGGGAGTCAACTGACTCCCTTTTTTATTGATTTTTTCTTTTACCTTTGGTCCTAAGTGCTTTTCGCTGCTCCGCCTCTTCTTTCTTTTTCTCTTCAATCTGAGCAATTGTATATTGTCCAAGAAGAGTAGATTCTACGGCAGCCCCCTTGAATTTTTCATAGAAGCCAACGGGTACTGTAATTTGAGGACAACCGATAACCATTTTATCTTTTTCTGTGTCATAAGACACTTTATCCATTTCCATACGAAGCCACATATATTTTGTTTTCTCATCAACAAGGTCAAACGCGTCTTCATAACAAAGGATAAATACAAGGTCTTCTCTTTGCGAAGCGTATTCAGCAAGTTCGTTTGCCTTTACAATCTTACACACCTCTTTTGCTTTATTCACACAAAGGGGCTGAAAGTCAATGCCATAGTTAATATGTCCAAGTTCATTTGAAATTTCAATAACGAGGTTTTCAATTTCCTCTGATGCTTTTGAATATTTTGCCATAAAATTACGTAATTTATTTATTATTAGTTTATTATTCGTTACATTTATATAAAATATACAAAAAAACTTTCGTTAAAACAAATATGGAAGAAAAAAAGAAAAAAATAGATGGCAGAAAGGCCGCTTTTGAGCGCAGACGACGTAAGGGGTATGAGGCTTATCTTAAAAGAAAGCACAAGGAAATGGCTGAACGAGAAAGGGAGGAAAAGAAACGAAAAGAAAAAGAAAGAAAAAATAAAGAAAAAGAACGCTTAAAAAGGCTCGAAGAAAAAAAGAAGCGTCCAGTCGGACGGCCTAAAAAACGTGGCCCT
>JAGBBI010000229.1 GCA_017938565.1 Clostridia bacterium | reverse complement strand
AAAGCATCCTGTTTGGTCAGCAGTACGTGTTAATGCATTTTCAACCTCAATAGTCATTGACACAGCTTGAACAACCATTATGCACTTTTGAACACTGTCAAAATCATCTTTACTTATAGCCCCCTGCTTAAACGCTTCTTTTACTTTTGCGTCAATTTTCTCGGCATTCTTAAAATTACCAAGATAATCTTTACTTGCACCACTTACCATGTCTCTGTACATTTGTTCAAGTACATCCATCGCAGATTGAGCATCAAACACGACAGAAGACGCTTCGCCAGAGCTTGAGTCTTGGTTGTTATTCTTACCTAGTTCATCAATAATTTTATCAACTTTATCTGAAAGCATTCCTTCTAATTTTTCTTGCATGGTAGCGAACGCATTGTTTATTTCTTTTTTAGTTGCTAATCCGCTTATTTGTTCTTTAAATTCTTCAATATCTTTATCAGATGCACCTTGTTCTTTTAAAACTTCAATTATTCTTTCGACAACAACCGCAAAATTTTCATCCGATGTTTGATTGTTTATTTCTATATTAACTGATTTTTGTATATCTTCAACTTTTGTATCTGAAGTTTCATTTAAATCTTCATTGCTTGAGACTTTCCCATTTGTGCATCCCACAAGTCCACCGAATAATAACGAACCCGCAAGAATCCCCGCCCCAACCTTCCTTTTAGTTGAAGCTTTTACTTCTGTTAGCTTTCTTTTAAGTTCTTCAAAGCTTTCTTTAATTTTACTCATAACATTCTCCTAAAAAGTATTCGTTTATATGCATTATAAACGTATAACTTTTTTACTAATAAGCATATTATAATGCAAAAACCCAAAAAAATACTTGAGTTTAATAGTGTAATGTGTTAAAATATACTCGTTTATAATGCATATAAATGTATAGAAATTAAAAAGGAGTGGAATTTTCCCCACTCCTTTTTTCGTGTATTTATTTCGCCGTAATTGTACCATCTATCGAACTACGATAAAGACTATATTTACTGCCATTTGCTATATACAGTTTTGTAATCTCATAAATTGAATCTGTTAATGTATCGTTGTCATATATTTCCGCCATACTCTCACTGTCGGCAAACCTTACTATAAATTTAACCCTATCAAAAACTTCTTCGTATTCAATGGTTACCGATTCAATAATACTAATACAACTTAAAGCCGTTTCAATGTTTCCTACATAATCAGTTGTAACAACGCCATTATAAAATGCTGATACAATGTACTTTAATTTAGAACTTTCAAGTATATCTCCCGAAGACAAGCCTTTCTCATAATCTAAAGAAAACGTTTCCCCTATATAATACACAGGAGTTTTTTCTTCGGCGGTTTTTACGTTGTATTCAGACCTTTCGCCAACATTGTTTAATATCTTTAATTCTTCATCGAAACAATAATATCCTTTGTTTGACTCAATTCTACCTGCAGGAACTCTCTCTTTAATGTTTATAACCGCATAGTTGGGAAATTTTCTTTCAATATTTAAAACTTTTATATACGGGAATTGTTTTTCTATTTTTGAAGCATTGTCATCAAAATCTACAAACAAAATATTTTTGCCATATGAGAACTCTCCAGCATTAATTATGTCTTCAAAATCTAACGAAGTGATTTGCATAGTAGAGGTTCTGCACTCAACGCTAACTGACTTAAAACTGAAAATCGCTGACGACAAAATAATTAGAAGTAACAAACTTCCAACTATTGCTGAAAATATAATAATTCTTTTCTTTCGCTTCATCTATATTACCTATCTACTCTTTTAATGTCCGCCCCCAATAGTTGTAATTGCCCTTCTATTGACGAATACCCTCTGTCGATATAACCAATATTTTTAATTTCAGTTATCCCTTTCGCCACCAGACCAGCAAGGACCATAGATGCTCCACCACGCAAATCAAACGCTTCAACTTCTGCACCATATAGTCGAGATACACCTTTTACAATAGCTGTTCGACCACGACTTTCAACCTTTGCCCCCATTTTTACAAGTTCGGTAAAATGACGAAAGCGTGTTTCAAACAAATTCTCGGTAATAACCGAAGTCCCACGAGCAATTGTACAGAGGACACCAAATTGCGGTTGTAAGTCGGTTGGAAAGCCTGGATACCCTTGAGTTTCGAACGAGCAACTTTTGGGGCGAGTGAAATTTTCCACTTTTATTTTACCACCAAAAAAGTCCACTTGGCAACCAGATTTCCGCAATTTATTAATTAAAGATAAAACGTGTTCAAAATTAACGTTAGTTAATTCAATTTTACCTCTAGTTATCGCTCCCGCAATCATATAAGTCCCGGCGATAATACGGTCGCTAATTGGCATATATTCAACACCTTTAAGCCTTCTCACTCCGATAATTCTAATCGTACTTGTTCCCGCCCCTTCAATTTTTCCACCCATTTTATTAATAAAATTTGCAAGGTCTACAATTTCAGGCTCTTTTGCAACATTATTTAAAATTGTTATACCATTTAACAACACTGACGCCATCATTAAATTTTCGGTTGCGCCAACGCTTGGAAAATCTAAATGAATAAGTTTTGATTTCATTGAACTTCCATCACAATCAATAAACCCATATTCTTCTACCACTTTTACACCAAGTTCACGAAGTCCAAATAGGTGAAGCCCAATTGGACGACTTCCGATATCACATCCCCCAGGATATGCCACCTTGGCCTTTTTATACATCGCAAGCATCGGACCCAAAATAAAAATCGACGACCTTATCGCAGATGTCAATTCGCTTGGAATTTCTAAGTTTGAAATTTCGGAATTATCAATTTCTACAACATCTTCATCTCTTTTAACCTTCCCACCAAGCGACATAATAATTTCAAGCATTTTGTCAACATCCGATATGTTTGGGACCTTGTACAAAACAACCTTTTCTTTCGTTAAAAGAGTAGATGCAATAATTGGAAGGATTGCATTTTTTGAACTATCAACATCCAACACTCCTTCCAACTTCTTGCCACCGTTTATTAAAAGTTTAGCCATAAAATACTCCAACCGCACTAAGATGATTATTACATTTTATGAATATTATATTTGTTTTGCCATAGCAACACTTTGTTTAATTGTTATGAAAGAGAAAATGCTATTGACAAATAAAACTGGTTGTCTTATAATTTAGCAAATTTAAATAAGGAGACAAATTATGAATATCCCAGATACTAAAACACTTGCAACACGTAGAAGGAATGAACTTTTGAATAATGTCGGTATTAGCATAAATGTTGAACAAACGCCCGCTTCTGATTACAAATACACAATTACTAATGGATGTTTTACTCTTGAAGTTTATAGAGATAACAAAAATGAAGTTGATACTTTGCTTCAAATCGTATTTTATCTTTCATCAGCCCCGCACATTATGGCGTTTCGAGAAGCAAATGCGTACAACAATAGTTTGATAGTTGTTGAAGCAGCTCTTAAAAGAGAGCCTAAAAGCAAAGCCCTATCCGATGCTCGTGCAGACATACAACAAAGACTTAGACAAGCAAACATAGTTGAATTATTTAAAGCTGAAGACTTTGAGAACTTTAATATCCGAAATCTTAACCAAATCACATCAATTAACACTGTTGGACTTGAAGACGCAAAAAGCAAAATACCGTGGCTTTATTATCAATTAAAAAACTTAGCCGATGTATGTTTTAGTCATAACTTAGAATATGAAACTTTAATTTCTATAGACGAAAGCTCGTCTGAACAAATTTAATAATTAAATATCACTTCGTAATTGAAGTGATATTTTTTACACTTAAAAATTTATCTAACTATGGTTTTTTGATTTTCTGATATATTAAAAGAATTATATTTACAGCATATACTAAATTAATCGCCTTCTTGCAAGTCCTTTATTATATCGCATATTTGGTTTAATACTAAGCCTCTATCTCTAAATGTATTAAAATAATAAAACCCATACTTTTCGCAAGCAAGTTTAATTTTTTCACTTTCAATAATCACATTTTTGCAAAGTCTCAACAACCACTCATCCGTTTGCTTATGAGTCCAATCATTTTCAGTATCATAATCCCTAATTACTTTTAACAACTCTTCTGGCTGAGCATTGTCTAATCCTAAGAAAATGACAATGTATTTATCAAGTTTTTCATACCTTGAAAGATTTTCAGGTAAAAATTGAGACCCTGGGAAAACAGTAATATTATTCGCATATTTTAAATCTTTACAAAACCCATTTAAAATTTCAAAAAGAAAAGGTTCATAGAGCTCCCTTGTCTTTTCGGCATATTTATGTCTAATACCAAACTCGGGGAACGCTTTATCAAAGGCATTCACAATTGTATCACTTTCAACTTTTGAATACCCGAACCTTTCTCTTAAAACGTTCGCTAATGTTGTTTTACCTGACCTTACTGTACCCCCAATTATTATATTCTTCATACTACACCTTCTATCATATCAACAATCTTTTGCCAATTTTCTTTATTCTCAAAACAATGCTCATCATCGACATAAGTTATGTCGTAATTATATTTTTTTGCTATTTCAAAAGTATCTTCAAATGGAACCAATGAATCCCGTTTCCCCACGACAATTTGAGTACTATAATTGACGTCATAAGCATCTGAATATAAATCATTAATAAACAAATCGTCTAAAAACGGCTTTTTAATATATTTATTTAAACTTTCTTTCATTATAATCTTATCTGTGTCAGTCAACTCGGAATATCTAAAGCCCTTTATTTTCTCAAGGATATTCAACATTCTAAATGCTGGATTTACGTAAATTACTTGTTCAATATTAGGCTTATATTTTATTAGGTAAGTCATCACCCTATACGCACCATAGCTACATGCGACAAAAATTATCGGTTTATCAGGCGCTTCTGAATTTAAAAATCTCACCACTTCTTCAATTTCTTCAAGTATAATGTCCAACCTCATATCAACCGAAAGTATTTCACTTTCACCGTGCCCACATGCGTCAAAAGACACAACTAAAGAATTATTCAATCTTTTTTTTAGTCCACTGTACGCATCTCCCCACTTATCTCCGTTAAAACCGTGAAAACATACAACTATTTTATCAAAACTTTCCGCACCATTTGTTATAATTTGAACATTATAATCTCTTACTTGAATAGATATATTTTTTTTCATACACCCCCCTCATAATCATCTAATAATATTAAACAAACAATTTTTTTAGCCGATGCTTTTATATGATAAACACATTTCAACACGCAAAGTCATCAACTGCTATCTTTAATTATTATATTATAAAAAAGAGTGGAGAAAAAATCCACTCTTTTTTGATATTTAGATATATATTTTAATCTTTATTATTTTCATACAAGATTTGTCCAGCGACTTTATCATCACTTGTAACACCTGAAATATAAGGATCAAGGTTCAAGATAGTATTAACATCATTCACAGTCCAAACTTCTAATGGGATAAGTTCAGCGATACAAAGATTTATAGTTTGTTCGGTTAGACTTGCATTTTTCGCATCAACAAACACTTCGTTATGTTCTGTTTTTAAACTTTTTACTGTGTTTATTGTATCTGATGTGATTGTAGAAACAATATAGCCTAACCTTGCTGTATTATCTTTATTTTTTATATAAGTTAAAGCATCACTTTGGAAAGAAATCCAAGTAACGTCATCTATCATTCCATATCTTGCAACCATTGTTACTAAACTTTCTACTTCAGATTGTGTTGCTCCATCTTTAATTTCTATATAAGGGTGTAAAGATAAATTTTTGCATAGGCTAAGGAATTCTTCAAATGTTGGAATTTTTTCACCGACATATTCACTAGACTTCCAACTACCAAAATCATATTGTCTAACTTGCTCAAATGTCATGTTTGCAATACTTCCTGATCCGTTAGATGTTCTATCTATTGTTGAATCGTGCAATAAAACAGCAACACCATCACTTGTAAATGATACATCACATTCTACTGTGGTAAAGCCTTTTTCTTTTGCTAATCTATATGCTGCAAGTGTATTTTCTGGAGCTACTGAAGAATACCCTCTATGCGCTACTGAATTTACAAGATAATCTACAGGTGTACTTTGATGTTCTTCTACATCAATATTTAGTTTATCTGATAATCCATAATATGTTCCATCAATTTCAAAGTAATTTACCCAATCTTGTGTTGTAGTATTTATTGCATTATTAGCATTACTTGCCGCAAAGTTTATTCTAATATAACAATCTTGATTTAATGTTACTGTCTTTGTCTCTGCATTGTATGTTGGTTTAGTTAGTGTTTCGTTAGTTCCAGTTGTCACTTCACCAGATTGTGTAGCATTATTAATCCAACCAGAGTCTCCATATTCGGAACCTTCAACAAATTCATTTATATTAGCATAAACAAGACCCCATTTGTAGTTTGTGTCATCACCAACACATTTTATATTTGTTCCTGCTTTAAATTTATAATCAAACCAAACAGATATTCTTGTGCTTTCTTTTGAGATAGTTTGGAAAGCATTACCTTGCATTAGTTTATATTCATAATTTGAAAGAGTATTTGAGTTATAAGTAATATTTTTTTCTACTTCTTTTTCATATAAGCTAACATTAGTCTTCTCTCCATCTATAACTACAAATCCGTCCTTATCAATTGTTACCTGTGGAGCGTGGATCATTGCCTCTCCTTTAATTTTATACCAAGTATATGCAGTGTAATCGGAAGGTGCTGTCGCACTTGTTCCTGTATATATACCTATATAGTCGCTTGCCGTATCCAGCACATCATCGTCACTATCTGGCATAGCGTTGGCATATTTCACATGTGTATAACTAGATGTACCTGGTGCACCATCTTCACCCGCAATCTTACTCCAAGTATATTCTGTATAGTCTGTAGGCGCTGTCGCACTTGTTCCTGTATATATACCTATATAATCTCCTATGCCACTCGTTAGAATATCATCATCACTATCTGGCATAGCATTAGCATATTTCACATGTGTATAACTAGATGTACCTGGTGTACCATCTTCACCCGCAATCTTACTCCAAGTATATTCTGTATAGTCTGTAGGCGCTGTCGCACTTGTTCCTGTATATATACCTATGTAATCTCCTGTGCCACTGTTTAGAATATCATCGTCACTATCTGGCATTTTTGCAGCAAATTTAATATGGGTATAACTTGATGTACCAGCAATACCTATATCACCTTTTTCACCTTTTGCTCCACTTGCACCAGTAGCACCTTTTAAACTTGCAAGCCATTCTTCAAGAGTTCCCTCAAAACCTGCTTCTACCGCTAGTTCGTAAGCGCTTTTACCTGCAGCACCTGTATCTCCTTTCTCTCCTGAGCACCCTGTTAGCATTACAGGTGTTGCAACCATTATCCCTGCAAGCATAAGCGATGCCAAGCCTTTTCTTGAGAGGACTTTAAAAGACTTCATCTTCTCCCCCTCTTTCATTTTTTCTTTTTT
>JAGBBI010000228.1 GCA_017938565.1 Clostridia bacterium | reverse complement strand
TATAAATCTTTCTGCATCTTCAAAATCTTTCATAATCTCTCCTTATTATCTTGCCATATCTTTTAAGCACTTTTTAATGATATCTTCCGCCGTCATATTAGGTTCTGCGACCTTTTGGACAAGTTTAAGTGCATCTGCATTGCTAAGCCCCAAAGTAGATAACGCAACACATGCATCTTCAACCGCTTGACCATCAATTTGAAGAGTATTACTTTCAATACCCTTAATTTGACCTTTTTCAATTTTCCCAATTTTTTCTCTAAGCTCAACGACAATCTTCTCGGCAGTCTTTTTGCCAAGTCCTTTTATTTTACTTAAAGAAGCCAAATCAGATGTGGCAATAGCAATACATAAATCCTCGCTTGATATACTTGATAAAACTGTAATTGCAAGTTTTGGACCAACACCAGACACAGTTATCAACTTTAAAAACATAGACTTTTCATTATTGTCTGCAAAAGCGAATAATGTTACTGCATCTTCACGAACCGCCATATATGTTGGCACTGTTACAACATCTGTTTCTGGTGAAAACTTAAAAACAGCATTCGCAGTTGCTGTCATCTCGTAACCTACCCCACCCGCTTCTACTACCAAATAATTTTCATTATATTCTGCAATTTTACCTTTAATAAATGCTAACATATTTTCTCCTTAGATTTAGTGCATAGGACTATACTTTCTGTTTGTCCAATTCCCAGTAGTTAATGTATCCATAGCACTTCCTGCCATAACCTTATTTGTTTGAGCATGGCATAATGCTGCCGCCAAAGCGTCTGCTGCATCATCTGGCTTTGGTATTGATTTAAGCCCTAGAATTGCTACTGTCATATATTGGACTTGTTTTTTCTCGGCTCTACCATTTCCAGTTATCGCTTGCTTTATTTGAAGAGGAGTATACTCATACAAAGCCCCACACTCTTGAACGGCAGTGCATAATAAAACCCCTCTTGCCTCTGCCACCTGAATACCTGTTGTAATATTATTATTAAAAAACAATTCTTCAATGGCAATCTCATCGGGTTTATATTTATCAATTAATCTTTTCATTCCGTCGGCAATAATTGCCAAACGAACTGGAAACGCTTCTTCTTTAGGGGTTTCAATAGTCCCATAATCAATTACTTTAAGCCTGCCCCTTTCATCTTTTTCAATAACACCAAAACCCACAATCGCATAACCAGGGTCAATGCCAAGAATAACCATTTTATACTCCTTATATTTTAATTTTAGCAAGTTAGCGTTCTATTGTCAATTGGAAAAAACTAAATATAGAAAAGAGTGAGAATAAACCCACTCTTTAAAATTTATTTTACATTTTAGGAAACTGTTAAACATTGAGACAATTTTTGTAATTGTTCAGCAGTAAAGTCAACACTTCCATCACCATTTTTAAATGCAATAATTACATACCTTGTATTACTTTGTAATGTATGTGCTTCTGTTAGCCAAGCACCACCACAAGCAGCTTTTTCGTTTGCAGGTGATGATTGTGTGGCGTTCGGAAAGCTCATTGTTGTTTTGGATAATGGTGCAGATGCAAATTCAATAACAGCAAAAGATAAGTTTGTCGAACCAAATATTTGTTCTAGGTTAGAAGCAAAATCGATTGTTTCTTCACCGTTAACAGCAAGAACAGCTGTAATACAAGTTGCTCTTCCACTGACAGTTGCTACTTTAAAATCATCTGAAGCAAACCCTGGTGGAGCATAGTCTCCATCAAATGTCATTTCGCCGATACTATCAACAATTTGCATTTCGGTATTATAATACATTACGGAAGTAACTTCAGGGTCTTCTTCTCCACCAGTAGTCGTTCCTTCAGGGTAAAGGTCGTTTGCTGTTGGTGTAAATGCTTTATTTTGTGAGAAATCAAAACCAATATCATAATCCTGAGCAAATTTACAAGCATCTTCAAAATGTTGCTTGCCCGCATCTAGTGTTGTGCCATCATAAATTAACCATTCGTGTCCGAAGAATATATATGAGCTTACTGAATTTGCATATTCTACATTTGTGTATCTTTCTACAAGCTCATCATAAACAGATGATTTTGTAGGCTCTCTATATTCATTACTTGCACTTGTTCCTTCAAACCAATCTGCTCTTAAATCAGTTGCAACAAAGATTAGTCCATTCTTGTGGTCAGTAATATGGTCATTATAATATAAGTAATCTGTTGTATCTTGGTCAAAGTAGTAAGAATTTCTAGCATCATCAGCAGACAAGAAGCCGATAGCACCGTAATTAGCAT
>JAGBBI010000027.1 GCA_017938565.1 Clostridia bacterium | reverse complement strand
TTGCAAATATACAAATTTTATGCCATAAATCCAAATTACATCAGAACGGATGTAAAATAAGCTATTAAGATATAAATTATATTATAACGGATGTAATTTAATCTATTATGATAATGGGGTACGCATTTGCGTATCCTTTATTTTGTATATGGATAAAAAAAGAGAGCGCACTGTCACAGCGGGCTCTCTTAAAAAGGAGGTGTATTCAAAGTATGAAAACTTTGTATTTTATTTATTTAGATTTTCTCTAATTTCTTTTGATTTTTTCAGATACCATTGTTCTTTCTTAATATCCTGTTCTATGGAATTATCTGGTTTTGTACCCATTCTCATTCTGTACTTGAATGCAGTGATGTCACACCATAGTGCAGCGATTTCGGGTCCCCATATTCTAACAATCATATCTATGACTTCAATATCATATTGATTATAATGGGTTGGGTGGTCTACCATTTCATAGGTTGTATTTGTATCTGCGTTTTCTACAGGGAGAACATCGTTTATGGTTTTCTTTGGCTTATTGAGGTCTTTTCCTGTAATAGAACTTGCAATCTTTCTTGCTTTATTCATTACATCAATACATTCGTCAGTTTGTATTGATGATAAGCAATCCCTATTCCAATGCCCTTCCGCATTAACCACTCCTATTTCTTTGTTTACCGACTTACGGCAATCTTCATTATCTTTAAGAGCGTCTTTATTCCATCTCTCAGCAATTGATTTTGCCACAGGTGCAATAATCTTCGTAATTTTCTCTATTGTTTCAGGAGAGAGTTCTTCATCCAATACAGGAGAAGGAGAAGAAGAAGGGCCCGCATCTGCGTATCCATTATTTCCATTAATGCGGCCTTGATACTTGAGCCATCTCTGTGTGGCGGTTTCGACGTTATTAAAATTAACGGGCTCTTCCTTTGCAATAACCGTGCCACAAGTATCACACACTTCCTGTGCGTAATCGTTTACCTCACTATCATTTTCTGTCTCAGTATTATTTTTAATAAATTCTTGAGACGGAGAAATTTTGTTTTTATTTAGGTTTTCATTTAGAGTATGAATCAACTCGTTTTCTTTTGTACCCAATACAGGGATTCGTCTTTTAACCATTTAAATTAATATTAATTTTTTATTATTTATGGATATATCCTACCACCAGTCAGGATAATCCGACGTCTCTTGTTTATTCCCGCCTTTAGTTGCATACTGTTCGCGACACGGACAGTCAGGGTCGTGTACAAAACCGTTCCTGGTTTCTCCTGATGTGAACAGGATATATTTATGGCCATCATATTCAAAGCGATTGACGTACACACTGTATGTACTTTGGCCATCTCTTAAATAAAGATATTCTTTTTCTACGGCCGATTCTTGGCGTTTTATCTCTTCCATACTACAACAGGCCGACAGGCATAAAGCCATAACAATTATGTAAATTACCTTCTTCATATTTCAAATATACAAATTTAGATTGAAAAAAACAATAGCGAAGATTATTTCGCAACGACCATATAAGCCGCTGCGAACTTCTTCGATGCTGCGTGACGCAACTGACGGACACGCTCTGATGTAAGGCCAAGAACCTCGGCGATTTCCTTATCCTTGTACTCCTTTGCATAGCCGTAACCTGCGGACATACAAACGATGGTCTTCTCCCTATCGTTGAGTACTGCAAGGGCTCTCTTAGTGGCTGCTGACAGAGACTCGTTCTCCATCTCCTCCTCGAAAGCATTGTTACTTGCAGTAGCAGCAGTAAAGTCTGAACACTTCTCGAAAGTGTTGTCCTCGTCCTCACCGAATGATGCGTCGATGGACTCCATTTTTACACCATAGATGTCAGACTCGGCAGCGACCTCAATACCATACTTCTCAAGGAGAATATCCATTACCTCAACGCCACTTGGCTTTCTACCATTCTTGAGGTAGAACTCATTCTCGATTTTCTTCACCTTAGGCATTACCCTTGTGTTGTTAACACTTCTTACGGTAAGATTCTCTTTTACGAGATATGCATTGATTGCTCTACGAATGTACCATACCGCGAATGAGCAGAAACGAACGCCCTCCTTATAGTCGTATTTTTCGAATGCCTCATACATACCGATAGTACCTACATTTACGAGGTCCATAAGAATCTCCTTGGTGTCATATCGCTTTGCTACTGCGAAGTTGAATCTCTGGTTTCTAAGGATAATTTCATTACGGAGGTCAGTCTGAATTTTCTCCTCTCTTGAGATAATAGACTGCTTCTGCTCAGCGCTGAGATTGCTATTCCTTACACTCTTAACGCGCTCTACTGAGTCCTCGTATTTAGCGAAAAGGTCTTTCTCTTCCTGAGCAGTCATTACCTTAGTCTTGTTAATCTCTGTAAGGAATGCTTTAACTGCCTCTGTTCTCTGTACGAAATTTGATGAGTTTGTAATGTTCATAATATGTCTGTTTTTAGTTTTGTTATTATTATCCAATTTTAAATTTACTTTTATTATTACAAAGTTCGTGCCAAACTTTATTTATTATTCAAATTTTCTTAAGTTTAAATCTCTTACATTATATTATACGAATAATATTAAGAAATGTTTCAAAAAAATCAAATATTTCTAGATTATTTTATTTGGTTTCTGTTTTATGTATATTGCAAAGACCGTGCCAAAATAAAAATAAGGCAATATCGTCTCGACATTACCTTATCAAACAAACACACATTATGAACAGGGTTTTGTTATATGATGTGATGGATACGCCTAAAAACCCCATAAAATAGCGTTATGTAGCAGAAAGCGAGAAGCAATACTTATCCCTTTAAAATGAAAATATGGAATAAGGATTGTTGCCAACGAGCCGTTTAGAGCCGTACTCTTTTCCAAGGCTTTTTACTCCGTGGGTCTATAACGAAGACTTTCACGATTAGAACGGACTTACCCAAGGTCATCTTTTTCCAAATTTTGGTTCACCACATCAGGCCCCCTATGAACGGGGTTTCTTTCCTGAAGGGCCAGGGTCTCATAAGCCATTAAATTAGTATTATGAGTTGTTGCTGTACGCTTTCTTCAATATTGTCAAAATGAACTGAAAGTCAAAAAAAACGGAAATCTATTTTTTACTTAATTCAAGGAATAGTCGAAAGTCGTAAATGAAATTGCTGTTAGATTTCCTTTCATTGCAAATATACAAACTTAGTTTTATAAATCCAAATATCTAGGGATAAAATTTTACTGAAGTCCGTCAATTGTCTTTGATGCCGTTGACTGCTGTCTCATCATCTCCTGCTGTGCCTTATACTCAGCAATCTTGTTGATGATATACTGATTCTGCTTCTCAATACGAGCATTGCGCTCACGAACGCCCTGATTAGCATCTGTCCTTGGGACAATGGCATTCTTCTTCTTAGTCTTGTTGTTAATCTTCTTTCTATGTGTTGCCATAAATTATTTATGTTTTAAAATTTCTTTTACTTCATTCAATATACCATACCTATTAAGTATTTTTCTAATACCATTATCAGTCATATTGAATTTTTTGCCTAATTGTATTAGTGACTTCACTTCCTTGGCGGCCTCATAAATTTGTTCAATTGTAACATTTGTTTTAACAGATGCTTTAGACGCACATTCTCTTGAACAATATTTTTCACCTCTTCCTATAAAGGATTTACCACATTGTAGGCAAATTTTTGTTTTAACAGGTTTAGTTTTTTTTCGTTCACCACTCCAATATTTTTTTCTTTCCTCTATTTCTTGTTGTCTTATTTCTTCTCGCTCTTTTAATTTTTCTATGGCATCTTCACAATTTAAATTTTTACTTTTGCCATTAAAGTTAATTGTTTGAGAATGACAATTAGGACAAAGTATTTGAAGGTTTTCTAATCTATTATCTTTATGGTTTCCGTTTATGTGGTGTATTTCTAATGTAATATGTTCTCCATTCCATTCAGATATACCACATTTTTCACATTTATATTCTTTAACACCTTCGTTAAAAAGACGCATTTTTAATTTGGTTGCGTTATGATAAACCCCATCAGTTAATATTTCTGATAGTAATCTCTGTTTCTTTTTAGTTCCCATAAAATATAATTTATATATAAATATACGAACTCGAACGAAAATGTCAAGAAATAAATAAAAAAATTGTAGCGCGGACGAGACTCGAACTCGTACGGGCATTGCTGCCCACGGGATTGGTCGAGGTATAGGATTCGAACCTATCATAGTTACATATATTACCCCAACGAGATTTGTTAAGCAGTTTTCTCTGCTAATTAAGTCCAGCGTGTCTACCGATTCCACCACCGCGCCATATTTCAATGAACTTTATATCTAATATACAAATAATAAATATTAAAAACAATATTTTTTAAATGTATTTTGAGCAGGATAAGGGAATCGAACCCTCCTCCTGAGCTTGGGAAGCTCATATACTACCGATGTACTAATCCTGCTTATTATGTCTTTTTCTAATACCTTGGGTAATTTTTCTTGTTATTCCATAAAATGCTGCTACTTTATCCCAAGATTTTAATTCTTCATATTTTGAAGTAATTTCCTCATATGTAGGATAATTTTTCTCAATATTTTCTACACTATAACGACATTCGTTTGAACAATATTTTTTATTGAATTTTGATTCAATTGGTTTACCACAAACAGCACAAATATATACTTGTTTTTTAGGTTCTAAAACACTAACATTATTGGTCGTATCATATTCTTCTAAAAGAGTACTTATGTTGTCTTTATTGTATTTTTCGTTATGTAATTCACGATGACAATTAGCACAAAGTAATATACATTTGTTAACTTCTGTTTTTAATTTATCAATATGAGTATTGGATAAATGCCTTGAATCAATTTGGAAACTTTTTTCTTCAGGGTTTATATGATGAAAATCTAATGCTGCTATATTCTTATCGTAGCCACACTTTTGACATTTACCGCCTTTTAATTCTATTAATTCTAACTTTCTTTTTAACGCCCTTTCACATTGTTTTTTGTAATAGTTTGGATTCATAATAAATGTACTTTTATTATAAATAGTACTTTATTATTAAAAATTATGAAACCTTTCATAATTTATTCTTTGGTGGGCCCGCCTGGACTCGAACCAGGATGACGGGATTATGAGTCGCGCATTCTAACCTTTGAATTACGGGCCCGTAAATGGTTGATAACCAATCATTTATATATTAGTATACGCAAATGCGTACCCTATTTCTTCGTAAAGAGGCAAAACAGTGTCATCTGTAAAACCAGCCTCTATTCCCGTGCGCTTTGGGTGGTTTTTGATATGGGAGCGTCATACCCATCTATGCCTCTTCGCAACGCCCTGCGAGTTGCCGTTGAGTTGGTGTACTTTTTTCGGAGTGTGACACAACATATATACCTCAACGGAGTGGCTATATAAATATATATTTAAATATTGATATATCCAAATTTTATTTATGGATTTTTAATATTTTGTCTGTATCTATCGTAGATAAAGAGGGCATTCATTGCACCAAGGCCGGCAAACACAGAAAGCCACGCTGTTGATGCTACAAATGAAAACACCACAAGACAAAAGATGGTAACAAGTGTGCCCAAGAATAGGACACACTCTAATAAACATTTAAGCATAAGTTTCCACTTCATATATTACTTATTGTTGAGGAAGTTCTTGGCTGTCTCAAAAAGGTCGTCCCAATCGTCCATAAGGAGGTCGAACGGCTCTTCACCCTCTTCTATCAGGGTTGAAAGAATATTACGAACATTCTCGTCATCGTCAAAATACTCATCAACGAAATAAGTCAAGAGTTCATCACTATCCACCTCTTCGGTAAGTGAATCGCCATTATCTGCAAGATACTCAGCCAACTCGTAATAAGAGAACGCAGAGAATTCATCTATGTCAGAAAAAGACTCAATATTGCCATAAGTGTTAAATGAGAAGTAATCATCATCTACCCCAAATTGGCAGTTATGTACCATTCGGATAATATCAAGGTAAGATTTCCCCTCAAACATCTCTTCAAATGAAGACATTGGGAAAATTTGATAATCTACATCGTTATTTTCGTGCATAAGATTCCACGCACTAACGATGTCATCTGTGCCCCACTTATTTTTAACGATTTCAATGATTGTGTCAATTTTGTCCATAATATTTGTGTTTTAATTATTGTTCAATGTTTATACAAATATCGTACCAAAGGGGTACGCAACCGCGTACCCTACAATGGCAAATATACAGATTTTATTCTTTAGAAACAAGGGCTGACCAAGACAATGCCCTTATTTCTTCATCTTCATTGTCTTTTATGAAGTAATTCTCTAACTTGCAGTCATCGTCTTGAAACCAAGCGACCTTGGTGAACTTCTCTCCATCGAACTCAACGAGGATTTTGGCTACAATGTCTCTCCAAATCCTTCTGTTCACCTCAACATCGTTTTCGTCCTTGATACATTGCACACCTTGAGAACGAATCCAATATTCGTGAATGAATGGTTCTTTTTTCTCCACTTTAAGTGCGAGGAAAGTGAAGTCAATGAGAAGGTCACTTCCGAGGTGAGATTGGAGCGATAGAGACCTACCGAGTGTATGCCCATCGAAAGATGCGTTAGGGAATACCTTTAGATACTCTTGACGAGTTTTCTCTTTGTACTCTTCCCTTACTATGTCCCACTTAACTTGATGCTCACGAATGAACTCGTCCACCATTCCGTGGATTTTATGGAATGTTTCTCCTAAAGTCATACTTTAATTGATTTATGGTTACTAATTAGTCCTCAACCTTTTTCTCTATAAGAGACACCACATAGGTGAAATCTGTCTCGTCCGAGTAACGCCAAAAATTTGGGGCGACGAAGTGCATACTTACCCAATCCGCCCAAAACTCCTCAAAGGTCTCATAGTCCTCGAAGTCCTCTGCGTAGTCCTCGTCCTCGAACTTATCGGCATAATCGTCCTTGATGCCCGTTACTCGTTCATCAATCTCTTCATACATTCTTTTCCTTGCACCCTCTTCTGTGGTGTGAACTCCTGCGATTGCTGCATAGGTGTCATCAAAACCGATGGTCTTTCCCTCTACGATATAAACTTTATCCATATTATTTGTTATTTAATGTTTGCTTAATGTTATTACAATAATTGTGCCACAAAAGGTACGCAAGTGCGTACCCTTGTTTTATTCATCACGAATTTCTATGAGTTTCGCATTAGTGACATCTATTTTGCGAGAGAAATAATCTCCGTCCATAGAACGAGCCTTTTCCAAAGCATCTTCGATAGAATCAGCGGACACATCAATATATCCGTGTTCTATAAAAGTAATGCCAACACGATAGGTCTGTGTTTTTACCTCTTTGGTCTCCTCCGTTGAGGTATTCTCTCCCAAATTAAGGAAATCGTCCTCATAGTCACCAATCTCCCCCGAGCGAGGGTGGTTGTAGTAGATGGCTTTCAAAAACTCGTCCATACCACATTCCTCAAGTTCCTTGTCTATGGTCTCAAAGGTGTTCTCTTCGTCCTCTGTAAAACTAAGACCGATTTCGTAATCTGCGGTAGTGATTACCATAAATGTGCCATCTTCGCTGATGACCACAAATTCAATGTTTTCTCTTTTCCCCTCAAGAATAAGGTGTGGAATGTCCTCTGCAAAGTCATAGGACTTATGGTCAAAATACATTCCTTTTCCCTCAAGGAGTGATGCGAGTTTCTTAATCTGTTCTCTTGTATTCATATCTGCTTATTTAATATGGATTTTAGAAGATGTTTTACTCTACTACCTCAACACTATGAATTTTGTATGTAGTATAGAGATTGATGTATTTTCTATGTTGGAGTGTCACATCATCACCATAGTTCTTAAAAACTTGGTAATTGCGGTCTGTGTTCCAATCATCGTCCTCGTCTGTTGGCTCTGTGCAGTCCTCCTCAACGCATTGCATCATTTTCTCACGGAGTTTTTCTTTATCCATTGATACTGCGATAGTACAAGCATAAGGATAGTTATCATCTACCCCGTCAAAGCAATAAGTAAGTGCATACATTGTCTTATTCATATCTGTGTTTGTTTTTAGATTAAACCATTTTCTTTACAATACCTTACTATATTGTTACAACCAAGTTCCATTTTGTGCTGAAAATCTTGTAAGCAATATAAAGCATTGTCTAAATCTGCTAAAGTATCACAACTGACATTGTAGTCTTGAGCCTTTGAGGTAAGTTCCCTTATCTTCTGTGCTAAATCATCTGCGAGGGAATGAAGTTCATCGAACTCATTGTAAGATGTGTCCCCATCTTGCTTAAAGTCTTGCCATTTTGCCATAATTTGTGTTTGTTTAATTGGTTTCTACTATATTATACGGATTATTGGAGAAAATGTTTCAAAAAATCTTAATTATTTTTGAAACTTTATTTTCGCATCTGTTCTATACTATTGCTAATTCCGTGCCAAACTGAATTATATATAAAAAACTTTATATATAAAAGATT
>JAGBBI010000227.1 GCA_017938565.1 Clostridia bacterium | reverse complement strand
TATTGTTTATCAATTAGATAGGTTTGCAAGAAATAGATATGATAGTGCTCACTACAAAAATATTCTCCATAAAAACGGTATTAAGGTTTTATCGGCAAAAGAAAATATTTCAGATGAGCCAAGTGGTTCGCTTATGGAATCTGTTTTGGAAGGTATGGCAGAATATTATTCCAGAGAATTAGCACAAAAGGTTAAAAGAGGTATAAGAGAAAGTTTGATTAAAGGTAATTATATTGGTGGTTATATCTTGTATGGATATAATGTTGAGAATAAAAAGTATGTGATAAACGAAGAAGAAAGTGTTATTGTAAGACAAGTTTTTGAAAACTATGCTAATGGCATGAAGGCACAAGAAATAGTTGTTGACTTAAACAATAAAGGTCTCAAAACAAAATATGGCAGAGTTTGGATTTTAAACATAATTGCTAAAATGTTACGAAATCCTAAATATATTGGCAAGTGTATTATTAACGAAATTGAGTATGATAATGTGTTCCCACCAATTGTTGATGAAAAGATATTTAAACAATGTAATGATATTATGGATTCACACAAGCATAGGCAAAGAAAAGAAATAGATGATGAAGATATTTATATTTTAAGTGGAAAACTTTATTGTGGTGAATGCGGCCATCTTATGACTGCTGAAACTGGAACAAGTTCAACAGGTGTTGTTCATAGATATTATAAATGTTTTGGTAAAAAGAAACGAGCAAACAATTGTACAAAACATAATGTTAAAAAAGATGAGATTGAAAACTTTGTTTTTGAAAAGACAAAAGAATATGTTTTACAACCTAAAACCATTGAAAGTATTGCAACGGTTGTTGTGGATAAGTTTAATAGTGAGCTTGCCAATAACTATGTTTTAATCAAACTCCAAGAAGAATTAAAAGAAAAAACAAGAGCAATAAACTCTATGCTTGATGCTATTGAAAAAGGTATTTATACAAGGTCAACACAAGAAAGATTGCTAAAACTTGAACAAGAACAAGCAGAACTTGAAGAGAAAATTGCTTATGAAGAAAGTCATCAGCTTAAACCACTTGAAAAGTCTAAAATTATTGAGTTTTTAAAAATTTATGCTAAACAGCGATTTGAAAGCAAAAGAGATAGAAATGATTTCTTTAATAACTTTATTTCAAGAGTTAACCTATTTGATGACCGAATTACAATTGTTTATAATACAAGTCTAAATCCTGCAACTGAAATATATAATAGACCTGAAAATAACCCCGATGACGACCCAGATGACGGTGGCACAACAATTTATAAGCAAGATATAGAAATGAGTGAAAATGACATAAAAAAATTGCCGTTTGACTTTTCGTTCAAACGACAATTATCTGGCGGAGAGATAGGGATTCGAACCCCAGGAGGACTTGCACCCTCAACGGTTTTCAAGACCGCCGCTTTCGACCACTCAGCCATCTCTCCATATGTATATGTAAGCTAAAATGAAGTCGGTAATTGAACCTTGTTCAATTTAGCGATGTTAATTATACAATACAAATTTATAAAAATCAAGAATATTTTTAATATTTTTATAAAAATTTTTATTTTTGTAATTTAATTCAAAAATATTGTTGGAGTTAAATATCATATATGTTATTATTTTTTATAGAGAGGTGATACAAATGAGTATTATTGACGCAGTTAGGAATGACTTAATGCAACTAAATCAAAAATACATAGATGAAGCCGAAGATGATTATGACTTTTGGAACTTTCATATTAAGTATGTTGTGGAGGAATCTTTAAATTTGGCTCAAATTCATAGTGCGGATTTGGAAATTGTTGAGCTTGGGGCATTGCTTCATGATATCGCATTGGTGGCAAAGGTAGGCACCAAGGCAGACCATCATACAAATGGAGCAGAGATTGCACGAGAGTTGTTGTCTAGGTATAATTATCCACAAGACAAAATGGAAAAGGTGATTGGCTGTATCCTAAATCATAGGTCAAGCAAAAATGTTACAAATATTGAAGAGTTATGTGTTGCTGATGCAGATATAATCGCTCATTTTTATAATATTCCAAATGCGTTTATTATTGGAGTTAAAAAGCATAATTTTTCTAAACCCGAGCAATTTATGACTTGGCTTGCTGGCGACTATGATGATTTAAGTGAGCAAACAAAAGTAGATTTTAAAGATAAATTTAATGTCATTATGAAAACTTTATTTAATGATTTGTGGGAGAATGTTTGATAATGCACTTGAATAAATATGATGGAACATATGTTCATTGTTCTAACTGTAAAATGAAGAAAAATTGTTGTCAAGATTTTGACGATGAAATTGATAACATTGTAACGACAGTATATGAAAAACAACAAATAATAAATAAAGTTGGAACACAATATGAAAAACACTTTAAAAAGATAAATGATGAGGCGTTTAATATTTTGAGTGTTGATGGGGTCTGTCCTTTCTTTGATAACGGTTGTACAATATATGATGTTAGGCCAAGTGATTGTCGTTTGTTCCCGTATGATTTAAAGGAGATTGATGGAAGATATTATTTAATTCGGTATGAATTGCCGTGCGGTAGTAAAGAAATCAACCATGAAGAGAACGATAAGGTTATAGAAGTTTTAATGGGAATTATTAAAACTTACACCGACAAAAAGATAGAGGAAAAAGTAAATCGCTTAATGTACGAAATTATTAAAGAAATTAAAATACAAAAGCAGTAAAAATAAAATACAAGGTTTATAAAATGTTCTTAAACAAAAAACACTCGGTTATATTTACAGAGTGTTTTAATTTTATAAATTTCTTGGTTTTGCATAAGTTCTTTTTATTGTTCAGTTGTTGTTTGCATTTTTTTTGAATTGTTTTTGCTTTGTATTTCGGTGGCTACAATATATGTTAAAACCTTATAGCCGTCATCATTTAAAAATAGGCCGTCGTCGCTGAAATCTTTCTTTAAATATCCGTCTTTATCTGCAAAAAGAGGGAATATATCTACGAAGCGTATATTATTCAGTGTACAAAAATTTGAAATTAACCCATTAATTAGAGGTATGTCATCTTGAATAACTGAAAAACAGGACGGACAAAATTCATCATATCTCATTGGTAGTAGTGAGAAAACAACTAATTCACCGTTATATTTAGAGTCTTTTGCAATATGTTGAATATGACCATATATGCTATTTAAAAATGTTTGAATAATATCTTCTTTGATGTTACTTATAATGTCTTTCCCAGAAGGGTTGTTTTCAAAGTTTTGCAGTATAAACATATCAATTAAATCATCAATAGAGTTTTGAACAAAATGTGCGTTGGCGTTTTCCACATAACAATCGTATAGGGTTGGCACATAAATGCTTTTGTAGGCGGGTTTGCGTGCAAATGTGGAGTTATTATATAAGCGTAATTCTTCTTGCCAAAGTTCTTGAACATTTTTCGAGCGACCGTAATAGCCTTCGTAACTGAACTTTAAAGATTCGATAGCGAAGTCTTTGTCGTATCTGAAAATTTGTTGAAGTTTGTCCGCCAAGGTGTCGGAATTAAACACTTTTATTTTTTTTATGCGATTGATATTTTTACCGCCGATTCGTAATTCTTGCAGGTTTTTGTCTAGAATTGGTTCGTAGCATTGGTAGTTTCCCATACGGCAACACTCCTCTTATAAATGTTCATTTTTATTTTTCAGAAGCTTCCTCGTTGGTTTTTGCGAGCGATGCTTTATCAACAGCCTTTTGTGCGGTACCTATGCCATACTCTCTGTCGTAAAGCCACTCTTCGAAGCCATTGTCGTCAGTAAGGTCAACTTTTAGGCATCTTCCTTTTACATAATCAAAATGAGTAGTTTGTGCAACAATTTTTTCTGCTTCCTCAACGGACAAATTTCCTGGCACGAATGCAAAAATACCAAGACCTCTTGGCAGTGCATGATTGTAAAGAGTAGCCAAAACTTCTGCTTTTGTTAAATTTCCATAACTTACCATTAGTGTACTTTCTCCTTTGTTAAATATGAGTTATTTATAACACGAACGGCGAACTTTGTCAATACCGCCATAAGCCATAGACTTTTATGCGACTCAAAAAAGATGTAATAAAATAGTTTATATTTTATTGCAAGAACATAAATTCGTGTTATAATTGGATTAGTAACTTAAATAGGAGAAATGCAAATGAAAAAGTTTTTTAAAGAATTTAAGGCTTTTATATCAAAAGGCAATGTCTTTGATATGGCTGTTGGTCTTATTATTGCTACAGCATTTAACAAAATTGTATCAAGTCTAGTTAATGACATTTTAATGCCAGTAATTACTTGGGCAACTGGTGCAAGCAGTTTGGCTGAATTAAGTGTGGTGCTAAGGGAAACTGTTGATGCTGACGGAACTGTTACGCAGTTAACGTGGAAATACGGAAACTTTTTGCAAACAGTTTTAGATTTCTTAATTATTGCAATTTCGGTGTTTATTATGGTCAAAATTGTAAATTCTTCTACCGCAAAATTTAAGGAGCTAGAGAAACTTGTTGCGTCTGAACTCAAGGCCGAAAGAAAAGACGATAGAAAGCTTGTAAAGAAGCTTGCAAAGGAACAAAAGCGTCCATATAAAGAAGTTTGGGTTGAGTTTGAAGAGGAAAGGAAAAGACAATTAGAAGAAAAGGCGAAATTAGAAGCCGAAGAAAAAGCTAAAATTGAAGCTGAAGAGAAGTTGAAAAACCCAACAGAGCAAGAACTTTTAAAGCAAATACTTGAGACTTTGAAAGAAAACAAGGCAGATAAAAATTAAAATGTAGGCTCATATGTAAATCTAGCCTATTGGCATAAATGTATTTTAGATCATATGAATAAGCAGATTTGGAAGAAGGGTTAAAACTTTATCTCTTTTTTTGTAAAAAAATATACTCAAACAAAATTTGAGTATATTTTATTTACTAAAAGGATTTTCAAAGACTATTCGTTTACAGTTTCGCCGTTGTAAAATGCAGATTCTATTTCAGGCAACTTTTCTTTAGCAACAAACCTAAGTCTTGTTGCTAAATTGCCTTTAGTAAATTCAACATTTACAAGCCCTGAGATTATGAATTGGGGATATAATTTTATTAATGCATCTTTGTAATTCGACTCTGCGATATTTTGCAAATCTCTTTCCGAAACTGTAACCATTGCGTATTTAGTTTTGACACCAAAGGTCTTTGCCTTTGTTTTATTTACTTCGTAAATTACAGCAATCATATCTTGTGAAATTTGCAACACTCTTGCTTCTTTGTCGCTGGCAAACATTGCGAGTTCGTCTGGAAGACGAATTCCAAGCATCACACATTTATGATAATATTCGCAAATATTCATTGAAAAATCATTCATAATTATTACCTACTTAATTAATTATTAATTCTATCATAGTGTTTATTATAGTGAATAATTTTTTATTTGTCAATGGGGTCTACTTATATAATTGGTTAATGTTTGTAACAAATTTTGTGCTTTATTTCAACTTCTAAGATAGTTAATATTTTAAGTAATATTGTAATTAATTTTATTTACCCCCTAGAAATTTTTGATTTAGTATGTTATAATATATACAATACCAAAAAAGGGGGGACATTTTGGTGAGAAGGACTGATAATATGCAGGAAAACAGAAGCATAGTTAAATTTGTTTTTGTATGCGTACTTGTGTTGGTGATATCTATTACCGGGACTCTTATAGCAAGCAAATATTTGAATGTGTTTGCAAATAAGCAAGTACATAGTAGTCAAATTAATAATGAACAAGACGATGTACATGGATATATTAAACTTTTAAACGAAAGGCTTAAATTAAATGAGTTGAGCATAGATGACGGATATGTTTTAATTGATAACTTATTTAAGATGGACGAACAACTATCCAACATGAAATATGCCGATAATTTAAAGACTGGCTGGATAAAAGTAGAAGATAAAGCCGTTAATGAGTATACTTTTTATTTTAGCAATTGTATGGTTTCACGAATAAAATATTGTGAATATGTTGATGAAAACAAAAATATCGTGAAATCTGATTATGCAAACTGTAGTGAAGTAATTAGGGAATATAAATACGAAGAAGAGTTTAGATATACAGGTGAAAAAGGGCTAGATTATACGGTGTCTCAAAACTATAACACCATTGAATTTAATGAAGAAAGTGATAGTTTTCAGTATACAGGACATATGAAATTTTACAATATTGAAGACTATGTTTGCTTTGGCGATCCTGAAGACTATGGAAATTGCAGTGATATTGAATGTGTCGGTTGCGTTGAATGTATAAGAGATTGGACTCGATGTATTAAACGAGCGATGAGTGATGTAATTATTACAGGCGGTGTTGTGTATTTTCCTACAAGAGAATATTTAGTTGATGTAGATGACGATTCAGGCTTGGAATATGAGATTTTGCCAAACGGAAAGAAATCAAGTTTTGATGCGAAAAAGACATACACTGATAGAGGTAGGGGAATATCACTGGTTGGAAACTTTGTAACCTATCAGGAAAATATTGTTGATATACCAAAGGGTTTTGCACCTATAATTATAGATTTTTGTGGTTCTAAGCTTAAATTGGAAAAGAACCATGTTGCGAACTATAGGATTATTGAAGTTCGAGATTGTAAATATTTCGAAGTGAAGAATGGTACGGTACAAGGTGATAGGATGGAACATGATTATACAGAGTTTTTGTATGATGGTGTTCAAGTGCATCCTCAATCCGGCGACGCTGGAGATCATACTCAAGGTTATGGTATTTCGATAAAATCGACCGAAAATGCTATTGTAAGCAATATGGATGTTTATGATTTGACAGCAGATGCTTTGGCGTTTAATAAATCTGTGTTGTGGACTAATGGAACATGCATTGGAAATGAAACTAACGTTGAAGTTAAATACACTTTTGCGCACCACAGCAGAAGACAGGGCATTACTATTGGTGATATTGACAGTGTTAATATACATCATACTGAAATTGCTTATATCGGAGGAGGCAATCGTTTAAACAGCGATGGTACATATTCGTTGGAAATTGGTTGGGCGAGTAAAGAAGATGAAGAAAAGTATGGTGGCTTGTTGTCAAGTGAAGAAAAGAATTTAGTTGGCACATTAGGCGTTGGGCGTAATCCTATGGCGGGTATAGACATTGAGCCAGATAGGGGCTCTCGTCTGGCAGAAAAAATAATTGTTAATAATGTTTATATACATACGACAGATGGATTTTCAATCGTGGGTGTTGGTAGCTCAAGTTGCCATCATACTACCGGAGATTTATTGATTTCAAACTCGTTTATAGATGGTTTTATTTGCCTTAGTGAAGATCAAGATGAGTATGTTAATGGAGTTTTCTATCCTGCAGAGAAAATTCTATTGAAGAATAATATAATTTTGCATTCCGATCCTGTTGTTCAAATAGGCTATGAACTAGATGAAAATTTGCAAGGTAAAATTGATGTTTGGTGTGCACTTGAAACAACTAATATTACGTATTCACAATGTATTATTAGGAAAACATTCAAAGGGCATATGTCATTTTTTAACGTGGGAAATACTTATGATGGATGTTTGGTAGAGCAAGATAAAGATTCGTTAATTTATCTTGAGAACCCACAAAAAGATACTTTCACGCCAAATGGATACTTTAGATTTTCGGAAAATTGTAATATTGTAAATACAACATTCAGAAATCTTATTGGTGCACAGGTAAATAGTAGTTATTGGTACGCACATGGGGTTGTTTTTGTTGATAATGGGTTAGGGAATAACTATGGAAACACATTTGATAATTGTTCGGTAATGTTGAATAGTGTAACCTTGGGTAAAGCAGATGAACTCTCTATTTGTGATGTGTCTAAGGCTTCTAAATTTTATGGCGGTATGGCGTATATATATAGTGGAGGCAAAACAATACTTAACAACTGCACATTTGTTACCACAAAAACAAAAGCAACGGCTAAGCATATTGAAATGAATTATTGTGTCTTTTTAAACACGGATACTATTTTTGGAGATAATAATGGTGATGCTAGGGCTGATAGACTTGTAAACAATTGTTATTTTCAATTTGATAATGAAAGTATGTTTTCGAGTAGGCTGAATAGGGGAACTCATTGGGGAGGAACTTGGAAAGACTCAGTTATAAGAATTGAAAATGATGTAACGGTGAGCAATTTAAAGTGTAAATATACAGGCGAAGCAAAAGTTCAGCCACATTTTACATTTATGTCTATGACAGATTTGGATGATGTTTTGTTAACACAAATTTCGTTAAATAGAAATATGCAAACTAAAGCAAGCCTGCTTTATAGAAACAATGAATATAGCACAAAAGATAGTTGTCATACTGGTTCACATAACTATGCTGGATTGTGTTTTTATGATGGGAATGAGTGGCTAGATTATGTAAGAGAGCAAGCGAGTATAAACAGTAATAAAATTTATTTACTGGCATATAAAATGATGCTTGAAAATGGGTACTATTAAAAAAGGTTTCAGTCAAACATTTGTTGACTGAAACCTTTTTTATGTTGATCTTTTATTAGAATATCTACTGTGTGTGCACAAGCACCGATTAAATCAAGCCTTTCGCAGGTTGATAAGTGGTAGTTGATAAATAAATCAAATTCTTCATCGCTCATTTGGTTCAGGGTTTGACGCATATAGTTTGCGGGACCGTCTGCCGATATAATTTGTTTACGTGTCAGTTTACAAGCGTTATTAATTTCATCAATTTCTTCAATTCTAACAAAACTGTATAAATCTTGGTCGGAATATATACAATGAAATTGCTCATTTAATCTTCCATCATTTTTACATTCAATTGCGTTATGTTCTTTAAAGGCGTAAGTTAATACTCCATATTCATTCATAACGTATGCGACCAATATTGTTCCATTTGGTTTGGTTACTCGTTTTGCTTCATTCAGCGCTATAATTTTTTCTTCTTTGGTTGCAAGGTGATACATCGGGCCAAAAAGCAGTGTAACATCAAAAGAATTATCTTTAAATTTGCTTAAATTCAGGGCGTTTCCTAAATGGGCTTTAACCTTGCTTGACTTTTCTTTTAAAACGTTCAAATTACACTTTAAAAGCTCTATTGCCGAGACGTCAAAGCCTTCATCGGCAAGGGCGATTGAATATCTGCCGGTCCCAGCGCCAATGTCTAATATTTTAGGGTCTGAATAGTTTTCTAAAACTTTATGAATATACTTCATTGAAGTAATAAACTCTACTTTGCCGTGTCTACGAGTTAAACGTTTATCTTCGTTGAATTTGTTATAATAAACTTCTAATTTATCTCTTGACATTTTATTCCTACTTATTCATTTTCGATTATCTCACCGAAAGCCGACGTTCTTTTGTCTTGTAGGCGAGCAATGTGTTTTCTTTCTGCATTATTACGGGCTTCACGGTTATAAAGTGCTTCAAGGGCTGATATACTTCCACATTTTGCAGAGGCTGCCTTATATATCATCCCTTGGGGCATACTTATTTTGAGACGGTCTTCTCTTGGAAAATTGGTTGTAGCATTAGCAATTACCATAAGAAGTGTGTATAATTCAAGGGCATCGGAAACATACATCTTTCCTGTAATGATGTCTTCAACAAGTTGATGTTCTCGGTTTCGTCCATTCATCAAATCAACAGTTGTTAAACTTTTTAACTTTCTATGAATTTCGTCTGGAGTCGCTCGATTTAAAAACCTATTGGCTAAAGAAATTTGAGAGGTGTGCTCTTTCCATGCGATATTGTCGACATCGATATTTTGCGACACAATAGGCACTCCGTCAAAGTCTCTTACCGAATGTGAAGGTCCGATAAGTTGAGAAAGAGAAATGTTTAATTCGGCAAGTGCTTTTGCGCTTTGTTTTTTGATTCGTAATTGGAAAGAGTTTGTAAGAGCTTGTATAATTTTTAGTTTTTTCTGAAAATATGTGCTTAGTTCTTTGTGCTTTTGGTAGACCTTGACACAACTGTTAGCGTCAATCATATCTTTAGCGAGATAAACGATTTTGTCTTCCATGGTTAGATTTAAATTTTCGATGTATGCAACATAAGTGCTTAATGTATTTTCAATAATTCCCTCTTCAGTGTGGTGGTCAATGAAATAGTTTTCTATTTGACTAAATCTATTTCTCATAATATCCTCCAGTATTTTAGTTTTATTTTATTATACCATATAATAGCCAAATTGTCAAATTTGACATTGATTAAGGGCTTGCAAGGAGTTACCACGTTATGGTATAATTAAGATATTATGAGATTAAGATTAGATGGAATAAATGTAACATTTGGTGAAAATGAAGTTTTAAAGAACATTCACTTTGAGGTGAATGATAATGATAAGATTGCTGTTATTGGAAGGAATGGTAGTGGTAAGACAACCTTGCTCCGTGTACTAATGGGTGAGCAAGATATTGACACTATTGTTGGTGGAGTAACAAGCGATAAAATTCAAAAGACGGGAAAGTTTGAAATAGGCTATTTAAAACAAATCGCTTTTGAAGACGACTTAGTAACACTTGAAGATGAGGTGTTGAAGGTTTTTAAGCCGATAATTGAACTGAAAGAGCGAATTGATGCTCTGGAAGCCTCTATGATGCAAGGCATAGTTACAAAAGAGTTTGCGAAATATGAAGAAATGCTAACTTTATATAACAGGCTTGGGGGTTATACATATTTAAAAGAATATAATCTAGCTTTGAAAAAGTTCGGATTTACTGACGCAGATAAGTTTAAAAAGATAGGGGAGTTTTCTGGTGGTCAGAGAACTAAAATCGCATTAATTAAACTTTTGTTAAGTAAACCAGATTTACTTATCTTGGATGAGCCTACAAATCACTTAGACATAACAACCATTAAATGGCTTGAAGATTATCTCGCAAATTACCCAAAGGCTGTTATTGTTGTGTCGCACGACAGGGCTTTTTTAGATAGGTTTGTAAATGTTGTATACGAACTAGAACGGAATGAGATTAAAAAGTATATTGGCAACTATTCTGATTTTGTTAAGAAAAAGCAAATAGATTATGAAAGACGGTTAAAGGACTACGAGGAATTTAAGGCAGAAAGAGACAGGCTTCAATCTCTTGCGGACAGGTTTAGGTACAAAGCTACGAAAGCCAAGATGGCACAAAGTAAGCTGAAACAAATAGAAAGAATGGGTGTGGTTGAAAATCCAATAGGTGCAGATAATAAGGTGTTTTCAACAAAAACTAAACCTCGTGTTGAAAGCGGAAATGATATAATGTTTGCTGATGATATTTCGATTGGCTATGATAGAGTTTTAACAAGGCTTTCGTTTAGAGTTATGAAGGGGGATCGAATTGGTGTTGTTGGCGGGAATGGGCTCGGGAAATCTACTTTACTTAAAAGCATTGTAGGAAAAGTGCCTTTGCTTGGTGGAAAGATTAAGTTTGGAACAAATATAGAGATAGGTTATTTTGACCAGCAGACAGCAACGAAGAATATTGAAGATGAATGTGTTTTAGATAACTATATTAAAGAATTCCCAGATGACACAACGACCGAAGCAAGAACAACGCTTGGTTCGTTTTTGTTTAGTGGGGATGACGTTTTTAAAAACTTGAAAGATTTATCGGGCGGAGAGCTGGTTCGACTTGAACTTTGTAAGATTTTTAAACGGCGTCCAAACTTTTTGATTTTAGATGAACCAACAAATCATATGGATATTGCAAGTAAAGAAGCCTTAGAAGCTATGCTTGAGAACTATGAAGGTACACTAATTTTTGTTTCGCACGACAGGTATTTTATAAGGCGAATTGCAACGAGCTTAATTGTCTTTGAAAATGGTGGCGGACGATATTTAAAGGATACAAACTATGCGGACTATGAGGGTATGTTGAATGATTTGCAACAAGAAACTAACATCGAAGTTGTCAAAGTTGAAAATGCTACTGAAAAGAAACAAGATATTGAAATAAGCGAGGGTAAAAAAGTTAATCTTTATTTACAAAATAAAGAGAAAGCAAAAAAGGATGCTCGATTAAAAAAACTGGAAAGATTAATAGCCGAAGCAGAGAAAAATATTGTAGAGTTAAGTGAACAGTTTAATAGTCCAGATGTTTGCAGTGATTATGTAAAAGTTTTGGAAATCCAATCACAAATTGATAAACTTAATGAAGAAATTCAAAATTATACCGAGGAGTGGTATAGTTTAAGTGAATAAATGGCAAAATTGACAAACATTTAGTTGTTTGATATACTAGAGAAATAAAAAAGTCAAGGGAATAACTTATGGCAAAAGAATTAACTAAAGCACAAGAAATTGAAAGAACTATTCAGACGACATATAGGAAAAAGATATGGTCGCCTTTTGTCCGTGCTATTAAAGATTTTGAAATGATAGCTCCAAATGATAAGATTGCTGTTTGCATTTCAGGCGGTAAAGATTCTATGCTTATGGCGAAACTATTTCAAATGTTAAAACGTATTACTAACATTCCTTTTGAGGTTGTTTACTTAGTAATGAATCCGGGCTATAATGACAGAAATCTTCAGCGGATTGTGGACAACGCCAACCTTTTGGGAATTCCGATTACGGTTTTTAATACAAGAATTTTTGATGCCACTGTCAATATTGAGAAAAATCCTTGCTACATTTGTGCAAGAATGAGAAGGGGATACTTATACCAACAGGCTCAAGAATTTGGTTGTAATAAAATTGCATTAGGACATCATTTTAATGATGTTATTGAAACGACGTTGATGAGTATGTTAAATGGTGGGCAAATTCAAGGGATGTTGCCAAGACTGTATAGCACTAATTACAATGGTATGGAACTTATCAGACCTCTTTATTATGTTCACGAAGATAGTATAATTAACTGGAAGAATAGGAACGGACTTGAATTTATTGCTTGTGCTTGCAAGATGACTGAAAATATAAACGAGTACGGCGAGCAGACAGATTCAGCACGTCAAAGAGTAAAGAATTTAATTAAGGAATTGAAAAAGACAAACGAGTTCGTTGAAGACAATATATTTATGTCAATGAACAATGTACAACTTGATACGGTGTTGGGCTATAAGATAAAAGATAAAAGATATTCATTTATGCAAAGATTTGATAAAGAAAAGAATAAAGATGCTAACTGATGTTAGCATCTTTTTGTTTTTTGTTTGTTAAAGCCAAGTGTTCGCAAAATTTTGAAATTCGTTCAGTTGCGTCTGGTTTTTTAATCTTTGCGATATTTTTTCTTAACTCTTCAAGTCTTTCAGTGTTTTCAGACAAATCTTCAACTGCGTCAACTAAGTTATATTTATTAGTAAGCTTAATGCAAGCGTTGTTGCGATTAAGATATAGCATATTATCATATTCTTGTGCAACCAAATGCTCAGTTAAAGCCATTGGTAGATTTGAGTTTAAGGATTCATTAACTGAAACTCCGCCAGACTTTCCGGTAAACAAATCGCTGGCATTCATAAGTTTGTTAACGAAGTTGACATAGCCATAATTGTGGACGGTATGTATTATTCCTTCTTTTGAAATTAGTTTATCGATTCGTTTTTTATTTTCTTTATCTTTTCCGTTGACAACTAATATTTGAATAGGTGTTTTACACTTTAGTAACTTTTTAACAAGTTTTTCGGTGCCCCCAAAGCCTCCGCCACCAAGCATTATCATTACTGTAAATATATCTTGTTTAAGGCCGAGTTCGCTTCTGACCATAGATTTCTCAATATTGTTTGAAAAAACGGTATTAACAGGAAGTCCATAATCTAAGAGTTGTTCGGGTTTATAACCCTTTTTAATAAGCATAGGGTGCAAGGTCTTGTCTGGTGTAATCATATAATCGACGCCAATCGCACACTCAAAGAATGGATGAACAGTATAGTCAAAAAGGATGGAAACAACCTTTATGTTTGGGTCAATTTTCTTTTCCTTTCTTAAATTGGTCAATATAATTGCGGGAAAGAAGTGTGTGCAAATAACGACGTCAGGATTCTCTTCTTCAATGTGCTTTAGCAATTTTTTTGTTTCTTTTTTAACAACTTCTTGAGCAATAGAACTGTCTCTTTTTTCAGGTTTTCGCTTTT
>JAGBBI010000004.1 GCA_017938565.1 Clostridia bacterium | reverse complement strand
TCTAGGAGTGAATTTAAAGAAAAGTTTGGTGAAGAACTTGAGCTACAAATTTTAGCAGAAAAAAATAGAGAGATTGTTGTAACCAAAGAAAATGGTAATTGTGATCCAAGTAACCCAGTCCTTGACGAGTTAATACCAGAAGCATTAGAATTTTGCATAGAAACTGGTTGGGCATCCATTGATATGATACAAAGAAAGTTTAGGATTGCTTATGCGAGGGCGGCAAGAATTATAGACCAGATGGAATTGGCGGGATATATCTCGGCCGGCAATGGAAGTAAGTTAAGAACCGTACATATGTCAATGAGTGAGTTTAAAGAAAAGTTTGGTGATGATAATTAGATAATAGAAGGAAGATTTTATGGAAAAAGAACAAATTGATAACAAGTTGAGTTCAATGCTTGTGGGTGTCATTTCTCTTGGTTGCGATAAAAACAGGGTCGATACTGAGAATATGATGACACACCTTGCTCGGCACGGAATGACATTCACAGCTGATTCATCTCAAGCAGACATAATTATAATTAATACTTGTGCATTTATTAAGTCTTCAAGGGAAGAGACCTATCAAACCATTGAGGAAATGGCTGAATATCGAAAAACTGGTCGTTGTACGTGTCTTATAACGACAGGTTGCTTTCCACAAAGTAGGGTAAAAGAATTACAAAATGACTTTCCAGAGATTGATATATTTTTGGGTGTAAACGATTATGCAAATATTTACGAAATAATTAAGCAATTTTTCAGTAATGAAGATAGGCGGGATATTGTATCGGTCGACACTCCGTTTAATATTGATTCTATCGAGAAGGGAAGATTAATAACAACTCCAGCGCATTATGCCTATATTAAGATTGCTGACGGTTGTGATAATTTTTGTTCATATTGCTTAATCCCATATATAAGGGGTAGGTTCCGTTCAAGACAAATTGATAGCGTTGTAAGAGAGGCTGAAGATTTGGTGGCAAACGGTGCGAAAGAGCTGTTACTTGTGGCACAAGATGTTGCTAAGTTCGGTGAAGATAATTATGGTGAAAACAAACTAGCCGAACTTTTAAAAGAATTATCAAAGATTGAAAAATTAGAATGGATAAGGTTGCTTTATTGTTATCCAGAGCACTTAACCGAAGAAGCAATAAATGAATTGATTAATAATCCAAAAATTTGCGGGTATATAGATGTACCTTTTCAGCATGTAAACAACGCTATTTTAAAAGCGATGAATCGTAAAGTTGAAAAAGGTGATATTATAAGACTTCTAGAGAAATTAAACACTGAAAAGAAGGAAATAGCTATTCGTTCCACCTTTATTCTAGGATTTCCTGGAGAAACAAAGGAGAATTTTAATGAATTGATAACTTTCTTGAAGACGTATAAACTACCTAATGTTGGGTTTTTCACTTATTCAAGAGAATCAGGAACGGTTGCTGGAAGACTTGATGGGCAGATTGAAGAAAATATTAAGAAAAGAAGACTTGTAAAAGCAGTAAAAGTTCAAAAGAAAGTTATTTCAGATTATAATAAATCATTGATTGGGAGAACACTTAAAGTTATATATGAAGGAATATCTCCGGATGGTGATATGCTTTATGGAAGAAGTGAGTTTCAAGCCCCAGATATTGATACTTTGACATATTTTACAACAAGCAAGCCAGTTGAAATTGGAAATTTCTATAATGTCAAAATTGATAAAGTTAAGGGCTATGATTTATTTGGTCATATTGAAGACTAATGAGGAGAATATATATGAAGACAATTAATAAGAATTTACCAAACATCATTACAGTAACAAGAATATGTTTAACACCTATTGTCATTGCTTTGTTTTTAATTCCATCTTCTGGGATATTAAAATTTATTGCATTTGGTGTATATGTTATCGC
>JAGBBI010000226.1 GCA_017938565.1 Clostridia bacterium | reverse complement strand
GTTGTTTTACTTCGACCAGACCCACAAATTATTTGGGGCGAAAAACTTAACGAAAAAAAAGCAGATGCACACTATTTAAGAAGTGAAAGCGGTGGCGGAAAGTGGAAATATATCAACAAAGTGCCAGAAGAATGGACTGTGGGCTGGAGGAATTTGAAATTTTTAATTAAGCCAATGGGTTTTAAGCATACTGGACTTTTCCCAGAGCAAGCAACTAATTGGGAAATGATGATAGACTTAATTAAAAAAGCAAATAGCCCAATAAATGTATTAAACTTGTTTGCCTACACTGGCGGAGCGACTGTTGCTTGTGCTTCGGCGGGGGCAAGTGTAACGCACGTCGATGCAGCAAAGAATATGGTTGATAGGTGCAAACAAAACGCAAAAATTAGTGGACTTGCAGAAGCTCCAATCCGTTATATTGTTGACGATTGCTTTAAATTCGTTGAAAGAGAAATAAGGCGAGGCAAAAAATATGATGCAATTATAATGGACCCTCCAAGTTATGGCAGGGGTACGGGTGGCGAAGTTTGGAAGTTGGAAGAAAACATTGCCGACTTTGTAAAACTTTGCACAAAGGTGTTGTCGGATAAGCCCCTGTTTGTGCTTATTAACAGTTATACAACAGGACTTGGGGCAACTGCAATGGAAAATATATTAAGGGTTTCTATGGGTGGATTTAAAGGCTTATATGAGTCGTATGAAGTGGGACTTTCAACAAGAGAGGGCTTAATATTGCCTTGTGGTAACAGTTCGGTTTTTATAGGGGAGAAAACAAATGGAAAATAAGTTCAATATACTTTTTGAAGACAATCAAATAATAGTTGTAGAAAAGCCTCAAAATATTCCAAGCCAAGGGGATTCTTCTGGTGATGAGAGCATTTTGGATATGGTAAAGGCTTACATAAAACAGAAATACAACAAGCCGGGCAATGTTTATCTTGGCTTGGTTCATAGACTTGACCGTCCAACGGGTGGAGTTATGGTTTTTGCAAAGACAAGCAAGAGCGCGTCAAGACTATCTGAACAATTTAAAACCGATGACGTGCATAAAACATATTTTGCCGTTGTAGTGGGCGAACCTAGAGAGAAAAAAGGTCATTTATTACATTTCCTAAAAAAAGATGAAAAAAATAATATGGTTGAGATTGTTCCATCAAGTACTACTGGTGCAAAGCGTGCAGAGCTTGACTATGAAGTTCTTGAAACAAAGGAAGGGCATAGTCTTGTAAAAATTAACCTAATTACTGGAAGAAGTCATCAAGCACGTATTCAAATGAAATCGCTTGGAACACCAATTTTTGGAGATGTTAAGTATGGTGGTACGAATGCAAAGCAAGGACTTTTAAATTTGTTTGCCGTAGAGCTTAGGTTTGAGCACCCTGTAACAAAAGACGCAATGCGATTTATTTGCTATCCACCAGAGCAAGTAAGTATGTGGAAATTGTTCAATCTTGAAAAATATTTAATGATTAAGTAGGGAATTAATGAAAAAGCGAATAGACGTGCTTTTGACAGAGAAAGGATTTTTCACAAGTCGAAGCAAAGCAGTTTTGGCAATTAAAAATGGCTCCATAGAAGTAAATGGAGCCATTGTTTTAAAAGCGGGAGAAATGTTTGATGAATTATCAGACATTAACATTGTTGGCGAAACTCTTAAATATGTTTCTAGAGGAGGCTTAAAACTTGAAAGAGCGATAGAAGCTTTTAAGTTGGATTTTACAGGCAAAACAGTATTGGATTTGGGTGCGAGTACTGGCGGATTTACCGATTGTGCTCTTCAACACGGAGCCGGTAAGGTTTATGCCGTGGATGTTGGCTCAAACCAACTTGCAGAAAGCATTAAAAACGACAAAAGGGTGATAAACCTTGAGAAGACTGATGCAAAAACACTAAAAACTGACATTTTTAATGACTGTGATTTAATAGTCGCAGATATTTCATTTGTATCAATAGTAAAAATTATTGAAGGCGTAGTTGATAAAATCACAAATCAAAAATTAATGCTTTTAATAAAACCACAGTTTGAGTGCGGAATGGAAATCGCAAAGAAACATAAAGGAGTTATTCGAGATGAACAACTTTCAAGAGAAATTGCCGACAAAACAATAAAAGACCTAGAAAAACTAGGTCTTCGATTGCTGGGTATTGAAACATCGCCAATAAAGGGTGGAGATGGGAATACTGAATATATTTCCTTTTGGAGTAAATAATGAAGAAAAAAGAAATGGAAATTAATGATGAACTTTATAAAGCGGGCAGGCCTTATTATGTCTATTATATTGACCCAGAAACGGGGAAAACTTGTAAATATGATATAAATGAGATATCTACATCTAGGTGGAATGATAGTTATAATAGTTGGGTTAATGAAAGAAGACCCGTGCAGAAATTCGCAAAGTATATTGGCACGCATGCTTTTACAAAGCTTAGTCATCTTGAAAATGAGGTGGTTGCATTCATTGATAGATATACAAAAGCGAAATATAATGAAGAAGATTTAGAAGATTTTAGATTAAAAATAATAAAGTTGTCTAAAGGTGATATAAAGAATATTGAGTTTAAAAAGAATGGAAGACTTTGGATTCATTTGCAAGATAGAACAATTAAGATAAGGAAGTTGACTGAGGCGATAGAAAATATTGAAGATGACTTTCCGGATATTATGACTGACGAAAGGGTTGGCAAATGTCATGCATATGCATTACAGTTGTTGCTTCATATGAAAGAAAGCGATACGGCGGTAACGGGAATTTGTTATTCAATCTCTAACCGTGGCAGATTTTTACATTCGTGGGCTGAAACAACGACTGAAAATGGTGAAGAAGTTTGTTTGGATGCAACGATGAATCTTCTGATGTATAAGGAGGATTTCTATAAAATATGGCATACAAAGCCTATCTCAACTCTAACAAAGCAACAATTCGCTGAAGACTTACCTAAATTAGAGCCAATTTGGAATTTTGGGGTAAAACAATATCTGTTAAACCGAGAAGAAGCATTAAAAGTTGCAGATAAATTGGCTTCGGCAGAACAGAAGTCTTAATTATGTATGACAAAATAAAAACACCCT
>JAGBBI010000225.1 GCA_017938565.1 Clostridia bacterium | reverse complement strand
TAACCCATTGGTAGAGCAAAATCTCAGATAAGTAACATAAAAGCCGAGGGAACAAATATTCAATTATTATTGAATTATGTTTCTTCGGCTTAAAACACAAGTAGCTATGAGATATTTAATTTTAATATTATCGTGTGTAGTTATTTCTTCCATTGCGTTTTCAAACGAAAATTATTCTGCGGAATATCAAGGAGTGAAAATTTTGACCAATGATGGATATGAACCTAATGACACAAGTGTAATCTTGGAAATAATTGATACTTGTGCATACCTTCATTATTCGGAAAGAACAGATACTTTCTTGTTCCGCACGAATTTGAATAATTGGAAGATATATCGTGGACCCTCACGAGCGTCTAATGCTAACAAAAGGATGAAGATATCCAAAGACTCCATTATACTACAAGTCGATAATCACCAAGGTAATACTCTATTTTACAATCGAGTTGGACTTAATGGAAATATCGAGAATAAAGTCCAGTGTATGGAATGTAATGGAGAAGGTGTTATATACTGCTACAAATGTGGTGGAACAGGTAACGTATTACCAAACCCAAAGGGAGGCCCGGATGCGGCTGTAGGAATTTGCCCAAAGTGTCATGGCATCAAATCGCTCAAAAAAGCTATTTGTCAAAAATGCAGTGGTTCAGGACAAGTAATAATTCCGTAATAGGAAGACTTAAACGCCGCCTTTTGGCGGCCGAAATTTTTAGCAAAATCAAGCGGGGCGACTTCATCACGAGGTCGCTCCGCTCTGTCTATATTACGACTTGGCTAATATCGTTAAAAATGGGTGTAAAGACCTGTCACGTCTGTGAAAATGTCCTCCAGCATATCGCAATAGACACCTTCAATTTTCTCAATGTCCTTTGTCGATACCTCAAAGGTCTTGTGGTTCATAGACTGGCGGTAAAACCGCACATTGTAGAGGTCTGCGCCCTCGTCATAGATGATTTCAAGGCGGTTCGCCGATGTCTTGTTTCGGCTGAGGCTCATTCTTAACCCGTTGCCGAGGTTGATGAAGTCGTGGCTTCCCGTCATTGCGACGAAGCGGTGTCCTCCGATTTGTTGGAGTATAGTTTTTGCAATCAGATTGTCCATAATTATGTCATTTAGAGTTGTTGATTTTCTTGTTAAGCCATTCATCACGGTGTTGCCTGCACTCTTTGATGGTGGGGGCTACGCAGGAGAATAATTCTCCGTCGGTGTGGCGGTAATCGTATTGATAGTGTTTCTTACGCTGAGAGCGGTAGCCGGTGTAAAATATCTCGTATCGCTCAGTGCCGGGAGTGGCGGTTGTGCTTACTCCGTTGGCGGTCATTTTGGTTGCCATAGTGTTGCGGTTTAGTATTCTACAATCAGTATCCGATATTCAAATGTTATATCGGGTTTGGTTATCTTCCTTTGTTTCAGCCATAGGTGGTGGCTACCGTAGCCATAGACAAAGTATCGGTCAAGGTCGTACTTGTCGGCAAAATCGGCTACTATCTGCCGTAGCGTTGCCTCGCTGTCAGCATAGAGAATGTGGTTCACAAATTCTATGATGATTTCGGCTATCTTTTCATCAAATATGATGGTCGGGTGTTCAAATGTTACTTTCATAATAGGTGGGTTTTATGACCTGCGCCATTGCTGACGCAGGTCGGATTAAACATTAAGCGGTCATTCTCTCCTTGATAAGTCGGGCGTTTGAGTTCACAAGGTTGATGATGCGGTCGTGGTACTCGGTGTCCTTGTTATATTTGCCGTGGCACTGCACAACTTTGAGGGTCTGCAAGTCAACCTCTACCGTCTCTATTATGGTATCGCCAATCCTTGCCGACAATACCAGCGTGTTCTTTTTAAGGTAGTAGGAAGATGAGAATACGCAGATGTGCTGTGTGTTACCCTCTTGGCAGTATTCCTCTATGCTTTCAAGCACCTTTACCGATATTTCATTGTCGGAGATTACCAGACCGAAGAACTTGGATTTTAGAGCCTTGAACTGTTCCTCCTGCTCTTTCTCTCGGAGCAGTCTTTCTTCGGCTCTCCTACGCTCGGCGTCCTCACGCTCCCGTCTGCGTCTGTCCTCTATCATTCGGCTCAATCTGTCGTGCGCCTCTATGAAATCTTCGGGGCAGATGTTCTTGGGATT
>JAGBBI010000224.1 GCA_017938565.1 Clostridia bacterium | reverse complement strand
TCACTTCATACCCCCCGTGTTTTATGTGAGCGTTATTCCCTATTTTCGTTAAACAACTTCTATGGAACTGAAACTTATTTCTCATATGGCTTTACCATACTCAGCCTATCTTCCCCATATGGTTACAATACGGCACTTCGCAAACACTAAATTGCTTATTTTAAGATAGAAAAAGTGCCTTAATGCCCCCTTCAACACTCAGGGTTTAATCCTTTCCATAAAACATTATTTCTCAAGAACTAGAACACCACAAGGGAACTGCCCCCTCTCTTCTCTGTTTTCCACAGCGCATTCCTCTGTTGTTATGCTATATGGCGCATTTTACTGAAAACCCAGGGTCGCGATAGGTTCTCTCCATCAAGTTTCGTCTAACCTGCACAGGGTTTAGTCGACGTCAAAGAAACTTGAAAAAGTACAACGTCTGTCATTGATGCAAATATACAAACAGTTTTTTAAAAAACCAAATTAATAAACAACTTTTTTTGTTTCCTCATCGAAATTATATGATAAAACCGCATTTGATGGAATGTAGTCTTCATTTATATAACTCACATTTGCCATCCACGTGCCATTTCTTTCCTCAAAATTTTTATTTCCACTATGAAAATGTCCTGTATGAAGAATAAGTGGTTTAATTCTTTCAATATGTCTTGCAAGAATTGGGTTTCCACTACCCTCCCGTTTAAATGGTCCCTCAGTCACATCTCCAAGTCCATAAATATTAGGACTATCGTGCGAAAGTAGAATATCTACATCATTTTCAATTTGGCTGAACTTTTTTTCAAGGGTTTCATCATTAACCATAAATGCCCAATGCCCAAAAATACTACAATATGGAGTACCAAAAATTATTAAACTATCAAGTCCATCACTAACAGGGTACTCAAATTCATATTCATCGTGTCTAAGAATCTTCATACGGTGGGAACAAAGCATTTCAATCTCCAATTTCTGTGCTACGCTCATTCTCTCAAACCAAAAATCGTAATTACCAGGCACAAGAATAACTTTACTCCACGCTGTCTTATATGGAAGCGAATTTATCCATTGAGTAAATATAGTCTTAACCCATTTCTCCTGATAATAAACACTATGGTCTGTTGCAGGACAAATATCCCCGCAAATCATAAGCAGGTCAAACTCTTCTGTGATATTCGGCAAATAACCGTGTATGTCACTTGTTGCTAAAAACTTCATCATATTATTCGTATCTCAATTCTTGGTTAAATGTCGCAAGTTGGTTTTCAAAATAAAATACCATATCATTGTCTTCTATAAGCATTTCATTCCACAATTTATAAATCTGTGGATAAAAAGTTGTTGATGCCTTTTTAAGGGTTTTTTGATTTGTGAAAATATTGGTACGTTCATACGCATCAATCTTAGTACCATTTGCTGACACAATTGGCAATCTCCTAACCTCAATATACTCTACTTTAATCTCAACGCCTATATTCTCCCCTACAAGGTCGTATATGTCATTTGTCAATTCGCGAGAATTTTCAAAGTCTATAAGCCAATTATTATAGAACTCTTTCGGAATCTCAAAAATAAGTTCATCACTATTCATAGAGAAAATGGTAAGGCCATACTTTTCAGTTACATCTTTAATGGTTTCATAAACCTT
>JAGBBI010000223.1 GCA_017938565.1 Clostridia bacterium | reverse complement strand
ATATGGTCTAAAATAAAAACTAAAGGCTTACCATTATGTTCTGTAGGGCCTCCACAGATATCACAAACATTATTCTGTTCTTTTAAAAATTCACTTTTAAAATGTTTAGGTGTGTAATTACCTCTACAATATTTATCGTTATTTTCCAAAAAATCTTTATAAGAAAGTTCGTGTTTTTTTGCTTCGGAACACTTTGAAGAACAAAATTTAGCATTTTTTCGTTCTAATGGTTTGCCACAATACTCACATAAATTTGTTTCCATAAAAATTATATTAGCGGAGGGTATAGGATTCGAACCTATGGGACGCTCAACACGCCCGCTTGTTTTCAAGACAAGTGCAATAATCCACTCTGCCAACCCTCCATTATTAGGTGTTCAATCTTGTCAAATAACTTCTTTGCAAATATACAATTTTTTGTATAAAAAACAAATATTTTATCACCATTTTTCCTATTTATGTATAGTAGGAAATATATCGCAGGTCGGAATAGAATAAGGAATTTCGCTACCTTACTTATTGGACTGTGATTAGAAAGGAGGAGGTGATGAGCCCTCCTTTCGCTTTTTATGGTTGGGATAGTAGGGATTGAACCTACGACCTACAGGATATGAATCTGTTGCTCTACCACTGAGCTATATCCCAATTTTACAGGAAGCAAACGTTCAGAATACTAGTTTAAAAGACTGGTCCTAAATGTTAAGTTGCTGTACACTTCCTTGTGGGAGATGAGGGATTCGAACCCCCGAATCTTCTGGTTGTAAGCCAGACGTTCTAAACCAACTGAACTAATCTCCCAAATTTTGTGCCCTTAGAGGAATCGAACCTCCATACCTCTGCCATACAATTGTCTATCGGTGGCCAAACCGAAATATCTTGTCTATGGGTTAACAAGGACCGTAAGTACTAACGCGCGCACTCTCCTTACAGCGCAGTCACCAATATACTGCAATACTCAGGCATTTACTATCTAACAGGGTCTCTTAAACTTGAACTAATCCACATATTGTGAATACGGGCTTTTACCGTACCTCAGAGATGTGTCTCTGTATTCTCCTGTTTTTTGTGCCGTTGAACGGGAATCGAACCCGCAATTTCTTATGAGGCCGTCATAAGCGTTTTTTTTGTCTTTTCGGTCAGAAAACTGTAATATTATGTATGCATCCATAATATTATTTTAAAACTAACCTATCAATTACTTGAAAGACGGTATCCAGTTAGAACCACAACGGCTATTGTAGTTTTTTGACTCTCATACGGGACTCGAACCAATACCTCCCCTCCACGGAGCGTGCTACCCTTACACTAATAAGAATTTTTCGAAAATTACCCTAAATATAAATTGCTGCAACAATCTATACAAAGGTACTTAACGCCAACTTATTCACATAATTGCAGTTATGCTTTCGGTTTTTTTATCACATTACATTATAACTGTTTTTATGACAGTTGTGGTGGGCAAGGAGGGATTTGAACCCCCGACTTCCTCGGTATCAGCGAGGTACTCTAAACCAACTGAGTTACTTGCCCATTAGATACAATTCCAATCATATTGCGGATTGGATATAATATTTATGGTTACTTCATAAACCTTAAAGACCATCCCGGTCAAGTTTATAACGCCTAATACCATCCACCACCTCACCATAAAATTACACATCTTAAATATTCAGCATCCTGCGCAATCAGGATTCTATACAATGGTTAACCCAATTCGTTGCCTACTTACACTGACCACGTACAGAAGCCATTAATAGTGAACATCCTTGAAAATTGTATTTGAGCAGTGTAGCAGAATCGAACTGCCATCTCGACCTTGGCAAGGTCATATAATAACCGTTATACGAACACTGCATTAATAATATCTTAGCGGGCCTTCCCTCGCTGTTAGCCTCTTATGGCAGGGTGATTACGTTGTTAACTAAGATATTGGTGGACCCAAAGGGAATCGAACCCTTGGCCTCGACATTGCAAGTGTCGCGCTCTAGCCAACTGAGCTATGGGCCCATTATTTTACGGAGAGAGAAATTAACTCCCCTTACACTTCCCCTTAGTTTCCCTTTGTTTTCCTCAGCAACTACGGTGTGGCTGTTTTCTCACCTACAAAGCACTCCTCTT
>JAGBBI010000222.1 GCA_017938565.1 Clostridia bacterium | reverse complement strand
TTTTAAATAGGTAAACATATCTTTAAATTTATCATCCAAATACTCACCAAAACCACTTGGCAGTCTTAAATATGGTTTATCTCTTAACATATTCGCTAGCACACAAAACATCGACTGACTTAAAACACTATCCTTTTTCTCTTCTCTACGTATTTGTGCTTGCTTTATAATATTTGAGTTTGTTAACTTTAATTGACTGTCTCTTCTTAGTTTATTTTGCAAAAATTCTTTATTCACACTGGTAGCATCTCGAATATAGTCTAAATAAACTTCCGATTCTACTTCACTAAGCCCCGACAATACAGCCATCGCTTCTTCAATATACTTTGCCTTTCCATCAAACTCTTTCAAATTAAATTGCGTTTTCAAATATTTTAATTTGAATTCTATCAAAGGTAAAGCGTTCGCAATAATCCTATCAAAAAACTCTTTCCCTTTGTTCTTAATAACCTCGTCTGGATCCATTCCGTCTGGCAAGCTTGCAACCCTAACATTCAAATTCTCTTGCTTTAAAATATCAAGTCCTCGAAGCGTTGCTTTCGTCCCAGCGAAATCTCCGTCATAACAAATAATTACATTATCTGAAAGCCTTTTAATTGCTCGTGCTTGGTCGTTTGTTAAAGCTGTACCAAGACTTGCAAGAGCATTTCCGTAACCCGCTTGATGCATTGCTATCACGTCAATTTGACCTTCAACAATAATCACTTCTTTAAGTCCACTTACTTGCTTTGTCTTTTTAACAAGATTTATTCCAAAAAGATTTTTACTTTTTGAAAAAATTGGAGTCTCGGCGGTATTCAAATATTTTGCGTATGTTGCGTCTTTATCCATAGTACGTCCAGAAAACGCAACAACATCTCCATAGATATTTATAACTGGAAAGGCAATTCTTTCACCAATGGCATCATATATCCTGCCATCTTTTTCTTTTGCAATTCCGACTTCTTTGATTATTGACTCTGAAAAGCCTTTTGATTTTAAAAAGTCAATTATTTCTTGATACCCCACAGAGTAACCGATACCAAAACGAGTAATCATTTCCGAAGAAATCCCACGATTTGCAAGATATTCACGTGCTTTTGTGCTCTTTTTCAAATTTTCGTGATAATGCATAGCACAAACTTTCATACAGCGAGTCATTTCCTCTCGCTTTTGTTTTTTCGCTTCGTAATCGGTATCGTCTTCGAAACTGTTTGGCACCTTTAAATTGGATTCTTCGGCAAGTAGCTTAATAGCGTCCATTCGTGATATAGATTCCATTTCCGATATGAAATGAATCACATCGCCACCCGCCTTACACCCAAAGCAATGATAAAACTGGTCAACTTCATTCACCGAAAATGATGGTGTTTTTTCAATATGAAATGGACAACGTCCCCAGTAATTGCTACCTTTTTTTTGAAGGGGGATGTATCTGTTTATTACATTTACAATATTGTTGCGTTGTTTTAATTCAGCAATAAAATCCGCAAAGACTGCTGGATTGCTTGACATACTCTTCCCCCTTTAAATGCATATATATTCATAAATTTAATTCGCCAAAATTTTCAAATTCCCTTTATTTTTTTATTTTTTATTAATTTATTCTATATTTTCACGATATTTACTTGCTTTCAACACAAAATTTTCACATGAGATTAATATAATGATTGAAAAAATAATTAATAAAATGTATAATTAGAAACGGGAGTTGCAATATGGAAAAAATATTAATAGTTGACGACGAAGAAAAAATAGTTGAAGTTTTATGTGAATATGCAAAATTTAACGGATTTTTAACCGATACTGCAAGCGATGGCTACGAGGCTGTCGAAAAAGTTATGACTGAAGATTATGATTGTATTCTTATGGACATTATGATGCCAAACTTAAACGGATTTGAAGCCGTTAAACAAATCAAAAACATTAAGAATATCCCAATTATTATGATTTCAGCAAAAGGCGAAGAATCCGACAAATTAAATAGTTTTGAGCTTGGTGTTGACGATTACATTGTTAAACCCTTTTCACCAAAAGAAGTAATTGCAAGAATTAAGGCCGTTCTTAAAAGATCTTGCTCATATGTTGACAAGTTAAAATTCGATATGCTTGAAATCGACACCGAAGGTCGAATCGTAACTGTTGATGGCGAAGAAAAAACCTTAACCAACAAAGAATACAACTTGCTTTTGTTACTTGTAAAAAATAAAGACATTGTTTTGACAAGAGACAAAATATTAAATCAGGTTTGGGGATATGATTACTATGGAGATGGAAGAACCGTTGATACACATATTAAAATGCTTAGAGCCGACCTCGGGGAAAAAGTTTCGACTAAAATTAAAACTGTTCACGGTGTAGGATATAAATTTGAAAGCAAATAAATTAAAATCCCCCAAAGACTATCACAGCATAAAGTTCAAAACCCTTATCTATTTTCTTCTTATGGCATTATCACTTGTAACTTTTGTACTTTTCTTTGAAATCAACTTTTTTGAACCAATCTACCAAAATATTAAGGCCGATGAAGTAACAACTATATGTAAAAACATATCTACGTCTTATGCAAACAATAATTCAAAAGCAAAGATAGCCGAAATCGCTCGCAAAAATGAAGTTGATGTGTTAATTTTCAGAGTCGAAGAAAACACTGCAATCATTATTTATAACGGAACTCGTGATTTTGACGAAAATTTACTTAATAAAATGAGTGCCTTAATCGATGTGTTAGATGGTCAGAAAGAAAAAGTAACCAGTTACACTTTTCAAGAAAATAAAACGCAAATTATGGCATCTGGTGTTGCAAAAGACATAAACAACCAAACAATTTATTTTAATGTGTGTACAAAATTACAACCCCTTCAAAGCACAATACGTGTCTTTAACGTGAGCATTATATTTATCTTGTCTGGCTCAATTATAATTGCTATTATTTTATCTTTGACTTTTTCTAAAATAATTTCCGCCCCACTGCAAAAAATGTCAGCCACAGCCAAAAATCTTGATAAAAATAATTTTAATGCAAAGTTTGATGGATATGGATACACCGAAGTTGAACAGCTATCACAAACCCTTAACTACGCAATTGGCGAGCTTAAAAAAACCGACGAACTAAGAAATGAAGTAATTTCTAACGTCTCGCACGAACTAAGAACTCCACTCACAATGATTAAGTCCTATTCTGAACTTATAAA
>JAGBBI010000221.1 GCA_017938565.1 Clostridia bacterium | reverse complement strand
GGGACAATAACGACCCCGAGTTCATACAAAAACTAATAACTTTAATGCAAAAATTTTTTGACAAAAATCAATCAGGAATAAAACTTCCGAGATTACGCAAATTAAAGACAGTAGGGGATATGTTTGATAAGTTTAAGTCGGCCGGTATTAGTTCCTACGCACTTACTAAAGCGGTTGAGTTTTCTGGAATCTTTGGTAGCGCACCTGTTATTGGTTTTATTGTACCTACTGGTTATGGTAGAGGAGGAGATGGTAGAGGCTTAAACTATGTCATTTTTAATGATAAAAACATTAAAATAATTAAAAGAAAAAATCTTAAAAGTGGTGAAACCACTATACTACAAAATTAAAAATGGAGGGCTAATGTCCCTCCATTAATTTTTCTATACCATCAACTAATAAGTCAATATGTTCTTCGTTTTCCAAAACGTCTTCTACCCCATCAATTTTAAGAATCCATTTCTTACCCACATAGTCAATATTATAACTTTTATGGTTGCACATTGAAAGAAAGCGTGTATAAACTTCTCCCAACGTGTAGTTTCTTAAGACGTGAATACAACTATCGTCATCATAATAAGTTAGATGGTCTTGAGTAAGTATGTCAAGTAACCAATTTTCAACTTCAGGAGGAGCGGGACATCCTAATTGGATTAATCTCTTTGTTTGTTCTTTAGTAGTCTCTGTTTTCATAACCGTAATCTACTTCTATTTCTACCTTATATTCTTTACACACCCCAATATCCCTGACAAAATTACACTTATTTTTTTTACAACAAAACTTACATTGCATCGGAATAAAATGTTCCAACAACCTTCTGTGGTCTTCACATAATCTATAAACTATAGCATCTTGTATCGAGAAAACGTCATCATTAAACTCTTCATCTGGCAAGGATGCTATATCACCAAGTTTTTTATATTCCTCAGTAATTTTTTGTTCAAGGTTAAACATACCTTGTATATTAGCACTTACAATAAATTTATCCATATTAAAATATATGTATGTCTCCGTTATTTTGCTCTATGTGTACTTTAACACCGTTAGATTCAATCTGTTTTGTATCAAATATAACCTTCGTGGCCTTAAAATTTTTTATTTCGTCGTCACTCATATACTGAGTATTTCCAAATTTGTGAAGATTAGGAACATCTGACCCTGTGTCTCCTTTTTCTAATTCAATATACCATTGGTCTTTAATCTTATCATACTCTAATGATGCGTGACAGTGATAACAAACTATATCTTTAATTGTCATTAACATTTCGTCGGGAAATGTCTTCGTGTATTCTCGAAATTCTCCTAGTGTCATTGGTATCTATTTGTGGTTTCATTATATACTTATCCCTAACAAGAGTACCGTCTATTTGGGCTTTATTGGGCTTTATTTGAAGAGTTCTTGCGTGGACATAGGATTTATCCATTAACAGCCCATTATTCAAAATATAGTGGCCATATGAAGCGTTGTAGCCTGTTATGGTGAGTGTATCATCTTGCCACACTATTTTTTCTCCAACATATTCTCTATTTTTATTTGTTTCGTTTATTCCCTCATAGACCATCCATCCACATACCCATAATGCAAATAAGATTACTGCTGTTACTATTATTCCTTCAAAAATTCTATTCATATCTTAAATTAATTCCATTAGAGCAAATGTATAAGCATCAAACATACCGCCCACCCATTCTTTTGGGGTGGCTCTCTTATCAAGAGGTATTGTCTGACCATTTATTTTAATATAATATCCGTGTACTCCCTTTCTTTTAATTCTTGCTCTCCAATCAAGAAATACGAGGTCGTCTTTTGTTGAGCCAAGATACTCCCCGTCGGGAGAATACATTTCTACCTCATAATTCATATCTTGAGCATTAAAATCTGGGCGTACAACTTCGCTCTCATTGTTTTTATTGTCACAGCGGTCTTCATAACCCTGTACGGTGTGTTAATACACTCATATTATTCAAACGGATATTCTACATCAACCAATTGATACATTGTTTTTAAATCATCGGTTGTAAAGTTATTTTTTATATCTTCCCCTTCCTTACTGAAATCAAACTTAGGCATTTCTATGGTTACATCTTTCTTTGTCTTATGATTAATAACAGACAATTTTTTCTTACCCATAGTTGATTCAGTATAAACTGCCTGATACCATTTTTTGTCCTCTGTTAAAAGACAATAAGACGTATCTGATGCCACATTCATACCAGGTCTTTCAAAACCGTGTTCTTCACACCATTTAAAATCAATAATTTCTATTTTATTTTCCATATAAAGCAGGTTTTATTTCTACACCAATAAAAGCATAGGGGTCATTATCCACGTGCCCCCAAGTTTCATTATAAATTCTAAACGCCTTACCAACACTACCATCAATGGATGGCTTATTCTTATTATCCAAAGTAGTATTTTCGATAAAAGATTTAACAAAATGAAATAAATCATTCTTTGAAAACGGCCGAGGAAACGGATGAACATCATTACTATTACAAGTCCAGTAAATCAAAAGAGTATCACCCTTCAATTTATAACCT
>JAGBBI010000026.1 GCA_017938565.1 Clostridia bacterium | reverse complement strand
GCACTTGATGAACACGCTGAGCATGATGCGCTCTCCGTTGGTCATGCTAACCTCTTTACCATATGCCTCCAACTTGGCCTCTTCTTCACGCACACGCTCCTTTTCAATCTCAGCCTGAAGGTCAGCGACACGGGCATCATACATACCCATAATCTCGGTGCAGGTCGTATGTGGCATGTCCAGACGCATCTGCTTTTGGCATGTCTTCAACTGGTCAAGATTGTCCCAATTGTCCAGCAGGTAGGTTGCCACCTCTTTGTTGAACTTGGCTGCAGGTCTCTTACTCTTGGAAATGCTCGCCATCTTAACTGCCTTCATTTCGTTCAGTCTTACGATTACTTGGTTCATCACTTCCATGTTACCACTCTCGTTGTTGTTTACTTTTGTATCCATAATCTTGAAATTTTAAGTTGTTAAAAATTCTGTTTGTTGCTATTGAAAACTTTGGCGGAAATTTAATTGGGGTCATTTTCGTCTAAATTGACAAAACCTCGCTTAATAGTGCCGTCAGGGAAAACTGTTGCGAAGATGTCTCTCAGGTCGGTGCCTGGGTACCAATCTACAGCATCGTCTATAAAGTTCTGGTCATCGTAATTGCGACCAACAATCATCGCTCTGTTCTCTTTTTTAGCCTGCTCCAAAGCACGCTTGATAGTGCCTTGTGCTTCCTCGCTAAAATCGGTAATCTTTACAATATCATTCTGTACCATAATCTTGAAATTTTAAGTATTCCTGGCATAAAGGTACGACTTTTTCAACAAACGGCAAAACTTTTTGTCAATTATTTTTAATTTTCGCCAAAGATTTAACTTTTGCCCAAGATTTTTTAACGTTTGTTGTCGATAATTAACTAAAATGACAAAATAAAAACCCTCCAAGGATTTCTCCGTGAAGGGTTGAACTTTCGTTGTTCCTACGCTCAGGCAGCAGCACGCATGGCGCTGTGACCCAGAGAAACGATTTTTGCTTTGCCTGTTATCGGCTTGTAGTCCTCGGCTTCATCTACTCCTTTGCCGTCAAATCCAGTCACCCCCAAGAAAATGAGCAGTGGTCGGTGCGGATGTTCGACTGGGGTTGGCCAAGAGCGACAATTGGCGGGTCGGTTATCTTGGCTGACCGCATCGGCTCACTGCTCTTCAGTAGGCTGAAACGCTCTCGCTGCGTTGGCGTGCGGCTCAGGTCACCTTACTTTTGTTTGGCAGCATCCGTTTCGGTGTCCTCTTGGCGGCACGTGAAGCACTACTTTGTAATTTTTAATCTCTTGTTATGATGGGGTGGAAGTGATGGGAATCGAACCCATGTCCGCACAAACTTTCTCCAAAGCGTCATCAAACTACGTTAATATATAACTGTGGTAAGGAAAAACCGCCTACTTTCATACAAGCAAGCGGTCAAATTACCAATAACTAAAAACCTAAAACTATAAATTTACTTACGATTTACAATATGTCACGCAAGACATAATTCTTGTATTTTTCTACTATCCTTTTGACCTGCTCTTCATTAGGATTG
>JAGBBI010000220.1 GCA_017938565.1 Clostridia bacterium | reverse complement strand
TTATTAATGGTTTTCTTCTCTTTTGACTCACGTGTTTTATTTTTTATAAACCTCTTTTCACAATTTGACATAACGAAATTATAACCTTTTACATATGTCTTGTAAGCCAAGTAACTAATTGAACAAATAGCTACCATTAAAAGATATCCACCCAAGATGTCGGTTAAATAATGCTGACCTAAATACATTCGGTTAAACATATTAAATAATAAGTAAAGAACGCCTAGGATGGTAAAGGTAATTCTTTCATTCTTATTCCTATTCTCACTATATATAAAAAACATTACAAACATAAAAACACCCATTGCTGCAACACTATGTCCACTTGGGAATGCACTCCCTTCAGATGTTAATATACTCACAACTGTATCCGATGCGAGATATGGTCGTGGTCTCATAAAAACTTTTTTTGCCAGATGTTGCACCATTGCCCCTAGCCCTTGAATTAGGACATAATAACCAGCATACGCCTTTTTATTGTTAAAATAAAACAAGAAAAACACAGCAATTATTATTGCATAATCAAAAAAGTACGAGCTTAGCGACGTTAACACGTCTAATGCAGTACAAGAAAATGATTGTAACCATTCAATAATTTTAATCTCAAATAACATATATTTCTCCTAAGTAAAAAAGTAATAGCCATTCCCCTCATCTAATGCAAAGTTTGAAAAATCTTCATATTCAAAAATTGACGTCGATTTTGTCTCAATACACGACCTCGATCTTAACCTTCCGGCACTTCCTTTAAAATAGTACAATATCTCTTCTCCATACTCATTGTTAGATTCTTTGATAAAATACCTAACAGCATAATGCTCCTCTTCAATCATCTTTATTTCTATGTCGCAAACGCTGTTTTCATCACTTATTTCAACAGAGACCGACAGCCCCTTTGTAAATGATACATCTATTAATTTATTGTCTTTTTCATATTTAAAAAAATCTTCACCATAGCTAAACACATTGGCATATTCAGAAGAACCAAATGCAGATTTATATGTTGTAAAGTTTGAAATCGCAGATTTTGTGCTTTCATTAATATCGCCTATTGTGGTTATAAAAGTAGTTAATTTTGCCGAATTGACATCATTCTGGTATTTGGATGTAATAATATTAAAAAACGCATCATCTTCGGTCTCAAGTTTTGTTATTACATTTGTTGCACTTTCAACATCAAAATCATTCACTTTTGAATCCTTACATGCACTTAATAATATTAAACAACTGCACAATAATACGACGCAAAGATAAGAAGATATTTTATTTATTCTCATTAATTGACCTGCCACAATTACACTTTATTTGTTCTATGAATTTTTGTTGTTCCGATGGTGAAACATAAATTTTATTTCTTTTTTTATTTGTCTTACTCCCCCAGCAAAGTTCAATTCTGTTTCTTGCAAGTGCAAATGAAAAAATCATATTTTGACAAAATTTAATAGTATTGATATCTTTTATTTTTATGTCTATCGAAACAAATCCTATAGTCGCCTTTATTTTATCATTACTTACAACATAATAGCAATTAAAAAACATAAAAGATATTAAAATTATTTCAACACCAAGCAGAATACTTATGAGTATTGACATAAAATTTAGCTCTATGCACAAAAGTCCCGTTATTAAGGCTATACCAAATATAAAGTTTATAACATACATTAGACAATAGGCAAAATCCCTTTTAGCTTTAAAAATCATATATCCAACCCACATCCACAATACTTTTGCCTGTAAATATTATACTCACGGCATAATTCAATCGAACGTAAATATCCATTTTGTTTTTTGAAATCTGAAGCCATATATTCAACACCGTATTGTGCAGAAAGGGCTTTGCCTATTTCATTAATTTTATGAGCATTTTTATGTGGGCTGACTGTAAGCGTTGTCGCAAATACTTCAAATCCATTTTCCGAAGCATATTTCGCACTTTTTTTAAGCCTATACCCGATACAAGCATCACACCTTATACTTCCTTCTCCCAAACTTTCCAAGCCCTTTATCGCCTCAAAATACTCACTTGGCAGATACTCGTCAATAACAAGTTTGGTATCAGTGAATATCTCTTTATTTAATCGTATGATTTCGTTCTTTCGCTTTTCATACTCTTCTTTTGGTAAGATATTTGAATTTGAAAAATACATAGTAATTTCATATTTATCTTCTTTTAAAAGTCGTTCAACAACACTTGTTGCACAAGGAGCACAACAGCAGTGAAGTAATAATTTTTTCTTTTGCATTAAAATATCCCTCTTACATCTTTTCAGGCACATCGATTGCTAAAATATCTAATCCTTGTTTCAACTTATCAAGTACCAATTTTGAAAGTGATAAATAGCTATCTCTTTTTGAGATGTCTGATTCGCTTAAAATCTTAGTATTGTTATAAAAAGTTGAATAGGTGCTTGCTAAGTTATATAAAGCATTACAAACAATGCTTGGAGATAAATCTTTTAATGCTGTTGAATAAGCACTTGTTAGTTTTAAAATTTCAAGAATAATATTTTTTTCGAGGTCTGAACTTGTACAAATTCCTGAATTAAAAACACCTGCCTTATTCAAAATAGATTGAATTCTTACTGCTGTATATTGAAGATATGGGCCGGTTTTTCCTTCGAATGACATAAAACTATCCAAGTCAAATACATAATCTCTTGATACTTCGTTTGATAAATCACCGAACTTCATCGCAGATACACCGATTTGCAATGCGATGTCTTTACCCTCAACAACAGTCCCATTCTGTTTTAATTTTTCATCAGCCTTTGATTTTACAAGATTAATTATATCTTCAAGCTTAATCGAACCACCATCTCGTGTTTTGAACGGCTTTCCGTCTTTACCATTCATTGTTCCATAACCAATATGGGTAAGTTTTAAATCGTTTGGTGCAATACCCGCCATCTTTGAAGCCCTAAAGACCCCCTCAAAATGGTTCGCTTGACGTTTATCTACAATATAAACAATTTCTTCTAAGTTCTTAAAATCTTCAACCCTTTGCATAATTGTTGCGATATCAGTTGTCGCATACAAATCTCCACCGTTATGTTTTTTGATAATAACTGGAGGCATTGGATTTTTGTATAATTGGCGTTCACTTGGATCATCTGGATTCTTCTTAGGAATTGGAATATGTTCGCCATCTCGTTTTACTTCAACGATTGTTGCCCCTTCACTTTCTTTTGTCAAACCTTTTTCAATAAATGTGTTTACCGTTGTCTCTATATACCTTTGAGCATCACTTTCACCATACCATAAATCAAATGTACAATTTAACGTTTCATAATTTCTTTTAATTGCCTCAACCGATACATCTCTTATATCTTTGAAAATAGTATAATATGGCTCTTCAAGTCTTTGAAGCTTTAGTGTAAAAGTCTCAGCTTTGACTTTAAACTCTGAGTCTGTCTTACTCCTTTTGCTTGCAAGCGGATAATTCTCATTTAAAAACTCTAATGTGATTTCAGGTTTTTCATCAATTTCGCCAAAATAATATTTAAG
>JAGBBI010000219.1 GCA_017938565.1 Clostridia bacterium | reverse complement strand
TATGTAAGGTTTTTCTTTTTTCATCTATTTAATAAATAATTTTTCACTTTATAAAAAACTTCTTTAAACCAAACTGTGTATTCATTCGGATTGTTTAAGAGTTCGCTTTCTACTTCTTCAATTGATTTCCAAAAGCATTCACTTGCCTCTTCTTTGTTTAAATTAATTTCGCCGTCATATTTCCCAACAATAACGTGGTCGAGTTCATATTCAACCAGCCCATCATCAAATTTATGAAAATATACAAAACTTCCGATGTCTGTAAGCTCATCAACTACCGCACCAATTTCGTCAACCAATCTTTCCTTTGCGCAGACTAAGATTGGGATATTAGGTTCTGGGTGTGAACAGCAAGAATTTGTTAAAAGCCCAGCGCTGTGATACTTCTTCTCTGCCCGCCTTTGAATTAGCATTTCTTCCTTGCTGTTAAATAAAACCACCGAGAAAGCCCTATGCAAAAGAGCCTTTTCGTGCGCTTCCAGTTTTTCACACACTCCAATTTCTCTATCTGAATAATCAACCAATATAAGCTTTCGCATACATCTATCCTTTTATTAGTTTCATAACTTCTTTTTCTATATTTTCCGCACTAAACCCAAAGTCTTTCATTATCTCCTCGCCGTTTGCGGTATAGCCAAAACTGTTGACCCCAAGAACCTTCCCGTCTAATCCAACATACTTATAAAGACCGTCATCTTTTGACGCTTCTACAAAAACTCTTTTTCTAACAACTGGATTTAAAACCGAGTTTTTATAATCTTCCGACATAGCATCAAAAAGAGTTGTTGATGGTATAGAAACAACATCAATATCAACTCCACGCCGTTTGAGTTGCTGGCCAACTTCTACACATAGTCCAAGTTCACTTCCCGAGGCCATTAAAATCGCCTTCGCATTTTGACCTTTAATGATTGTATATCCGCCAAATCCTATATCTTCACGAGTTAGGTTTGGTAAGTATTCTACCACCTGCCTTGACAGTGCAATAATCGTTGGGAATTCCGACTCAATGGCAACCTGAAAAGCCCCTTTTGTTTCATTTTGGTCCGCCGGCCTTATAAAAATTAAATTAGGTGTAGCCCTATGCATTGCGTTATATTCAACGGGTTGATGAGTGGCACCGTCATACCCAACCGCCACACTATCGTGCGTTAGAATGTAAACCACATTTAACTTCATTAATGCACTCATACGAATAGCATGTCTCATATAATCCGAGAATACCATAAATGTCGAACAAGCAACCCTATACCCACCGTGTAATGCAATACCATTGCAAATACTTGCCATTGCATGCTCACGAATGCCAAAACAAATATTTCTGCCATCAAGATTTTGTGCAGAAAAGTACCCCCCGTCTTTAATTTTACAACCGGTACTGTCTGCCAAATCCGCACTTCCGCAAATCAGGTTAGGAATAAACTCGGCAAGCCTGTTTAAAACTACTTTACCACTAACCCTTGTCGCTTCGTCAGATTTTGTTGTTTGTATGTTTTCCCAAGAAACATTTTTGCTATAAAAATCCGACAACCATCTAAACAGTTCTTCATATTCAAATGGATATTGTTTTTGAAAACTTTCTAATGCTTTCTTCTCTTTTGCAATTTCCTTTTCTTTGAGTGAAATAATCTTTGCGAAGTTCTCTTTCACATCTGCCTCAAGCTCAAAGTCGTCCGAAGTAATTTTAAGTATATCCTTCATCTTCGCAAGGTCTTAAGTATTCAACGCAACCCCATGACTTTTAGCTTTCCCTTCATAAGGCGTCGCAAAACCAATGGTCGTATTAATTTTAATAATACTTGGCTTCTCTTTTTGTTCTTTAGCGCTTGCAATGGCCTTTGAAATCTCATCGGGATTGTTTCCGTTTTTTACTTCGATAGTATTCCACCCCAACGCTTTATATCTTGCGAGAACATTTTCTGAAAACGTTAAATTTGTATCACCCTCTATTGTAATATTGTTGGAATCATAAAGCACAATTAATTTATTTAATCTTAAATTCCCTGCAAGCGAAGACGCCTCGTTTGTAATGCCCTCCATCATACTTCCGTCCCCCCCAAAAACATAAGTATAATGGTCAACAATATTAAAACCATCTTTATTAAATTTACTTGCAAGTTTCTTTTCGGCAATTGCCATTCCGACCGCCATTGGGATACCTTGTCCAAGAGGTCCAGATGTCGCATCTATTCCAAAATGAGGGTTTACGCTTGGGTGCCCTTTGGTTTTTGAGCCCTTTTTACGGAAACTTTTCAAATCATTAATTGAGTAATCATAACCAAAACAATGAAGCGTTGCATACTGTAAAGCAGATGCGTGGCCCGCACACATTACAAACCTATCCCTATTAAAATAGGTTGGGTCAGATGGCGAAAATTTTAAACTATTTGCAAAAAGAGAATAAAATATCGCACTTGCTCCTGTTGCCACACCGGTATGACCCGACTTGGCGTTTGATATCATTGTCGCAGATAAATATCTTAAATTGTCAATACATTTTTTATCAATTACTTTCATTACTACACTCCATAATATTCTTTTATTTTCTCGACTATGTCATTAACAAATGTATCATACTCTTTGTAATCCCCATATGAAACAATGTCCGAAACCTTGCAAAGGATATTGTCTCTTTGAACAATTGTAGCACCATTCAATTTATACAATCCCTCTTCTTCTTTTGATTTGCACAGGAATTGATGATTTTTATTTGAAATCCATTGTGGAAATGAACGTACATACACAAACAGACAATGTTGTTTCAACCTCTCAATGTTTTTTTCGTTCTCAATCGCACCACTTT
>JAGBBI010000218.1 GCA_017938565.1 Clostridia bacterium | reverse complement strand
CAATACTATAATTATATTCAAGATAATCCTTTGCCTTGATAATCAATTCAATACAATTATATATTATTTCACGCATATTTGACTTTGGTGCAAGTGAATAATTTACATTGCATACCACCGCCCCCATTTTTGCAACACGCTTACAAAAGGTGTGGTAATAGCATTTGTCATATTCCATCCATCCGCCACCATGAAAATAAAATACAACAGGAAGAGAATTATTGTCTTTTATGTTAATAGGATAACAAACTTGAAAATTATTCTCTTTATCCCCTATCATTGGATAAACGGTATTAGATTTTCTAACAACTTTAATTTTCTTGTTAAAATTAACGAATAACTTAGAAATGCCATACAAAACCTTTTGCACTGTTTTTCTAGTACTAATAGCAAATTTATCCATCAGACTTCTCCTTTTATTATTATATCAAATTAAATATAAAAAGAAAAGTAATTTTGTCATAAACAATCAAACTATCGTATGTCGTCTGCATTAATAGTGCTTAATATTATATGTTTACCCGTTTTTCTATCTTCTATTTCAAATTCTTTATTTTTTATATATTTGTTGCCGACAATAATCAATTTCCTTATTCCAAACAGTTCATTGTCTTTTATTTTTTCCCCAATAGAGTTATTTCTATCATCTAAGCAAACCCTTATGCCTTTTTGCATTAATTCTTTATATACTTTTTCACCAGCCAGTAAACATTGTTCATCATTCTTACAGATAATATTTACATTGAATGCTGAAACATTATCTTCCCAAATAAGTGTACCATATTTTTTAATACTATTTACTGCCATTAATGCAATAAGCCTTGACACACCAATACCATAACAGCCATTATAATAGTAATCTTGTTTCCCCTCTCTGTTAATAAATGTCGCATTCATCATTCTAGAATAAACTTGTTCATTTTGAAAAATGTGTCCTAATTCAATTGCTTTCTTTTTATCAAATTTTAAGTTGTCTGCGTCAACAAACTCACCAAGAATCAACTTTTTTAATTCATTATCTTGCAACTCAAGCACTTCTTTGTTAACATATAAATCAATTTCGTCATTACAATAAATTATATCTTGCCCGTATTCATCATCAAACCACATAAATTCACTGGCAATCTTTCCTCCCATATCGTTTACAGATGTTATATTTTTAACATCTTCAAACCCCAACTCTTTGAAAATCTTATGATAAACTTCAATCATCTTTTGGTAAGTTTCTATCATTTTCTCTTTGCTTTCATCAAATGAATAGGCATCCATCATATTGAACTCTTTACTTTTAATAATTCCGCCTTGACAACGCATTTCATCTCTGAACTTAGTTCCTATTTGATAATGAATGAAACCTAAGTCTTTGTAACTTTTAATTTGGTCTTTAACCATAGCGACACTAAACTCATCTGCTGTTGCACATATCGAATAATCTCCACTTCGCCCTTTACTTGTAAACATTGTTCCAGAATTTACATATTTATCCCAGCGTCCACTTTCTTCCCAATATTTTTTTGTTTGCAAAATCGAATATTGAACCTCAGCACAGCCAATCTCATCAAGATTTTTTCT
>JAGBBI010000217.1 GCA_017938565.1 Clostridia bacterium | reverse complement strand
GTCTATTGTTCAAGCATTAGACAAAGAGATGTGGGAGAATCCATAAACGGGCACGGTTTCGTTTTGTGGGATATAGAAGACCCAGAAGACATTGAATATAAGTATGTTGACATACCAAATCCCGATGGCGGTTTCTATAAGTTTGTGGTAAATGACATTTCTGATATACAGAATGATAAAGAAGAACTTTTGAATTATTAAATATGAAAGTTAAAGATATTAAAAATGGCCATAAATGCTATTGCATTAATAACGATGGTGTATGTTTTGATATGGTTGTTCAACGTGTACAGCCTATAAGTGATAATACATTTCGTTTGTTTATGCTTAATCCAAATTCATTTGAATGTTTTAATGTAGACGTAAACGGTGAAAATAGCGTTTTTGAGTATCATCGTGTGGATTCTTCTTTTTGGGGGGATGATGTTATTCATTATACTATCTTTTTGGATAGAGACAACTAATTTGGTAAAGTCATTTTAAAATTGTATATTTGTAAAAACTTTTAAAATAAGAATATGACAGATTTTGAAAAATATGCTATTTCAAAGGGTATAAGTTCTAATACCCTTGGTGCTTATCAGAAGCACAGTAATGGACTTATAAGCCCAACCATTATCGAAGAGAGACAGATGAACGCCGTAACAATGGACGTATTCTCTCGACTTATGGGTGATAGAATTATTTTCCTTGGTACAGCAATTAATGATGATGTGGCGAATATTATTACATCACAGTTGCTTTATTTGAATTCAGTTGATTCAGAGTCACCAATTAAGATGTTTATTAACTCTCCAGGAGGTAGTGTAGTGGATGGCCTCGCAATTTATGATGCTATGAATTGGGTTGACCCTAAGGTTGAGACATATGGAATTGGTATGGCAGCATCTATGGGTTCTATTCTTCTTTCATCAGGAGCAAAGGGAAGACGTTTTGCATTCCCACATAGCAGGGTAATGATTCATCAGGTGAGTTCCGGTATGCAGGGACAGTGTGCTGACCTTGAGATTGCTGTAAGAGAAGCAAAGAAACATCAGGACGAACTTTATAAGATTCTTTCAGAGAATACGGGTAAGTCATTTGAGCAGATTTCAATTGACGCAGATAGAGATTGTTGGTTTACAGCACAGGAGGCTGTAGAATATGGTCTTATCGACGAAATTCTCATTAAAAATAAGTAAATAAAATATTGAATATGGTTAATATAATTGTAGCCGTAGGAAATTATTACGCAGAAAAGGGGTATGCTATCGGTAAGAGCGGTGGCATACCTTGGTCTTGTCCGCAAGATATGAAATGGTTTAAAGAAACTACGGTTGGACACGCGGTTATTATGGGCCGTAAAACATTTGATTCACTTAAAAAGCCTCTTAAGGGGAGAATTAACATTGTAATAACATCTAAAGATATTGTTACCAACAGCGAAGAAATGGTTTATGCCGTAAAGTCTGTTGAAGAGGCGATTTATCTTGCTAAATCGCTTACAATGAATGATGTTTTTATCATAGGTGGGGCAAGTATATATAAGTATGCCTTGGAACACGACCTTGTAGACAAAATTTATATAGATTACTTGTCAGAGTTTGTCGAGGATGCTGACGCGTTTTTCCCATTATTTCAGAATAATAATTCTTGGGAAGAGGTCGGGGAGACTTTAGAAGTTGCTAAGGGAAAGGCTTATGCTAAAGAATATGTTAAACTTAGGGGCGAAAATAACAATGTAGATACTCAGTATCTTGACCTTGTTAATGAAATCATTGAACACGGAGAAGTAAAAGATACTCGCGCGGGAAAAACCCGTTCTTTGTTTGGAAAACAGTTGAGGTTTAACCTCAAAGATGGCCTTCCTATGCTTACAACTAAGAAGATGTTTAGTAAGGGTGTAATTCACGAACTCCTATGGTTTATCAAGGGTGACACTAATATTAAATATCTTGTAGATAATGGTGTCCATATATGGGATGATGATGCTTATAGATATTATATCGAACTAACTAAGTATTGGAGAGGGCCAAATGGGTTAGAGGATGTTTATGATAAAGAAACTTTTTTGAAAATGGTTAAACTTGGATGTCATTCCGTGAAAATTTCAAACCACGATAAAAGTCAATATCATTATGGAGACCTTGGCCCCGTATATGGCTATCAGTGGACTAAATGGGGTGGTCGCAATCAGATAGAAGAAGTGATTGAAACACTTAAGAAAAATCCAGATGATAGGCGTATGATTATTTCAGCGTGGAATGTAGAGGATATTCCTGATATGGCTCTTCCTCCTTGCCATTTCTGTTGCCAATTCTATACGAAGAAAATGACAGAAGAGGAACGTTGGAATTATTTTGAGGCACATATACTTAAAACCGAAGATGAAGAGGGGCATTATAATCTTTATGTAAGTAGAGGCGAAAATTACCTTAAGGGAAGCCTCGTTTCATATTTGGATAGGATGAATGTTCCAAGTAGAAAACTTAGTTGTATGTGGAATCAAAGGTCGTGCGATTGCGGTCTAGGAATTCCATTTAACATATTAAGTTATAGTATTTTAACTCATATGATAGCGCAATGTGTGAATATGGATGTTGACGAACTTATTTTTAATGGAGGAGACGTACACGTATATGAAAATCATATTGAACACCTTAAGGAGCAAACCAAGAGGCACCCTCACTTATATGCTCTTCCAACATTGAAACTTAATACGAAAATTAAAAACATTAATAATTTTACATATGATGATATTAAGATAGAGGGTTATGAATCTTATCCAACAATTAAAATGCCGTTAAGTGTGGGTTTGTAAAAATACCTTCTTTCGGTTTACTTTTTAATCTCTTATACTATTTATATGTATAAGAGATTTTTTAATATGAAGGGGTATATTTATAAGATAACAAATAAAGAAAATAATAAAATTTATATAGGTTCTAGTTTTAATATTGAAAAAAGAAAAAACGCTCATTTTAATGCTCTCAAAAATGGGAAACATCATTCAATACATTTACAACGAGCATATAATAACTACGGGGAGAAAGCATTTGTATTTACAGTTGTAAAAGAATATGACCTTGAGACAGAAAATGAATTAAGAATATTAGAAGAAAGATATATTAATTTTTGTTGGAACAGTGGTAAATTATATAATGTGTCTAAACAAGGTTCTGGTGGCGATTTAGTTTCTTATCACCCTTTAAATAAAGAAATAAGAAGTAAACAGAGAATGAATTCTAAGATGAGATGGGAAAATAAAAGTGATGAAGAAAAACGAATATACTCTGAACATATGAAAGGTGAAGGAAATCCAAATTATGGCCATAGATGGACAGAACTACAGAAAGAGAATGTTTCAAAAAAATTAAAAGATTACTATAAAACTCACGATTGTTATTTAAAAGGTAAAACTTTTGAAGAGATACACGGGGAAGAAAAAGCACGTGAAATAAAAAAGAAATTATCAGAATCTTTTTCAAAAAGAGTTGGTTCTAAAAATTCTTTTTATGGTAGACACCATTCAGAAGAAACTAAAAAGAAAATATCAGAAGCAAGAAAAGGTAGCGTACCTCCAAATGCAAAAAAAGTTGAATATAATGGAACTATTTATGAGTCGGCAGGCGTTTGTGCAAGAGAATTAAATATGAGTCAAATGACCGTTTGTTATAGATGTAGAAAAGAAATAATGGGGTTTAAATATGTAAAATAAAAAGGAGGGCGAAACGCTCTCCTTAATTGTTACATAGGCCGTTTTAATATTACTCGTTTGTTAATACTTTTACGTTGTGGTCGAGTAGCGGCCAAATTGTTTTGTGCAGGTTTTTTAACAACCTGCTTTACAGATGTAACTTGCTTACTTGAAGCACCGCTTTTACAAGAACACGCCATAATCTTAAAGTTTGTTATTACTTATAAATAGCACAACAAATTTGTTTTTAGAAATATTTGTTTGTATATTTGCAATAGAAAATTTTTTTAAAAAAAAGAAAATTTATGAATATTTTTTACAAATGGCTAATGAATGGTAAGGCTCATAGCCTTTATTTTGAACTCGAAGATATGATTGAAACCATAAACGAGTATAATCTCGTTAATGGCCCAGAAGCAAACACAAATCAATTTCTTGAATTTACGGAAAACGAAAAATATTTTATCTTCAAAAAAGTAAATGGAGACAAAACATCATATAATATTTTTTATGATAGTCTTCATATACGTCTGGAGGTTTCTCCAAGAGAGAAAGTTTATAGTATACATCTTAAGAAGATGGAAGACGATTGGGCCTTTGCGGTGCCAGATGGAGAAGATAAGTGTGATTATTCACACCCAACTAATCAAACATTCAGGATATATGTTTCCTATGATGTTCCTG
>JAGBBI010000216.1 GCA_017938565.1 Clostridia bacterium | reverse complement strand
CAATAAGTTACATAAATTTCCTCACGTCCAGTCCCATCAAGCCCGTATTTTATAAATCTACTAAACATTTCGTCAAAAATTGTGCAATATGCTATCAAACCCACTACTATTAATACAGCAACATTTATTAAAGATTGCCACCTGTTCAGTTTAATAAAACTTAAAACTATGCAAATACAATAAACTACGGCTCCTGCCAACATCATACTTCTACAATTCGTTAAAAAGATGAACAACAGGAATAATGTAGCTGAAAACATATAGCCCAATTGAAATTTATGTTTTGATGCCATATAAAAACAAAGAGGTATTCCAATTGCCAACACTGACGCCACAGAATTTGTAATAGCCCAACCCAGACTCATCCATTTTGATGCACTTAATGCCAGTGCATCACCACTTCTTATAAGGGCAACCATTACTTCAGCGACAATGATAAAACATAGTGCAATTATTGATTTTACAACAGTATCTTTACTTTTATCATCTGTACATTTATACAAAAGTAAATATAGTCCCAAGAACGCAAGACCACAGCCTCCAACCATCAAAGAAAGTCCAATAGTTTGTCCTTCATACCCTATTCCGCCCAAAAATCCTGCAATTGAAGCGGTCAGAAAGCCTAAAAACAACGTGCTTGATTTCAATTTTCTTTCTGACTTTTTATGAACTTTTAAAAAGTGATAAACTGCACACCCAACGACTACTAAAAGCAAACAAATGAGAACAACAAGTTTTGACATCGACAACCTGTGACGCATATTGTTATCTACCATCGCACAAATCATAATTGCAATTGGAATTAACCTATCTAAATATTGCTGTGTTAAAAACATATAACACAAAGATATTATTGCAACTCCGACAGCTATATACTCACATTCCCAAAACCAGCTTAAAAAAACACATAAAGCAAAAGTTGCAATGTAAAAATCTGAATTGAAAAACTTATCTATTGCATTTAAAACTTTCGTATATAACTTATTATTCACCTGTGTTTTTCTCATTTCACTCTCCGCCATATTTCGCCTATTTATTGTAACACAACAAAGCAAACCATTGCAAGAGAAAAACGCAACTATTACTATTTAGTTTACTTTTAAACTATTCTGTAATATAATAATTTAAGTAAGCATACCCTAATACCGAGGAAATTTTTATGAGCGAAATTTTAAAAATGATTATTCTCGGTATCGTCCAAGGCCTAACCGAATTTTTGCCTGTTTCATCCAGCGGGCACCTAATTTTATTACAAGATATTTTTGGAATTCAAGAAAACGTGCTTTTTAATACAATAATTTTACATTTTGGCACACTATTGGCAGTAGTCATTTTTTATTTTAGAGACTTGATTGGTCTTTTAAAAAAAGAAAACCATAAAACAATTTGGCAACTTTTAATTGCGACCATTCCCGCTTGTATTTTAGGACTGTTGTTTGGTGATTTTATTGAGACTTACAGCTCAACAAAAATGCTAGCGTTTACCTTCTTGATAACTGCTACTGTATTGATTTTGACTACGTTTTATCGCAAAAAACAGCAATCGTGGACAGATATTACTACAAAGACAGCTGTCGTAATGGGACTTTCTCAATGCATTGCACTATTCCCCGGTATTAGCCGAAGTGGCTCAACAATTTCAGGAGGCGTCTTTTCAAAGTCCGACCCGAAACTCGTAACAAAATTTAGCTTTTTTATGAGCATTCCAATAATATTTGGTTCTCTAATTCTTGAATGCTTCAAAGTTGACTTAATTGGCATTAACTGGTTATCGACGCTCGCTGGACTTATATCAGCATTTATATCTGGAATTTTTGCAATTAAATTAATGATGAAAGTTGCTGAAAAGTGTAATTTTAAATGGTTTGGCATTTATTTAATTGTCTTATCTTTGGTGTGCTTTATAAACGAATTTGTGGTGGGACTATGGTAAAAATAAACATTTTAAAAAACTGGAACACATACAAAAATGGACCAAAGAGCTCGGTTATTGTTTGCTATTACTTGAGCTTTTTGCCAGTTATTGTATCGTTGCTTTTCGGTATCTTTAGTTTGTTTAATGCAACCAATTTTAAATTCCTTTATCTGCACCTGCAATACATTTATCTTTTAGTATTGTTCCCTATTCTTTTTGTCGCAATAGATGTTACAAGAATGATTCGTGGAAAATACAAAATAAGATTTTCAATTAAAGCTTTTCTTAAAGAATACCCTGAGATCTTTGTTTTTGCATCAGTTTTGATATGGATTTTAATAAGTTGTATTTCAAGGGTTATTCAAGGAATTGTTCCTAATGGTTTTGAGTCTGTTGGCTTTAGTATTTTTGCAATATACCAAGGTTTTCCATTCTTTCTTTTCTATGCAATGTGTTTTTGCTTCGCTTTTTCTTTAAAATCAAGAAAAATTGCAGAAAATACAATCATTTCTTTAATAATTTGCTCAACAATTTTGGCGATATTTTCACTTATTGACCCAACTGGGAACATTACTTTTCAATCTCTTGGCAACACTAATTGGTGTAGCGTATTTTTTAACAGTAACTATTATGGCTATTACCTGTCAATAACTACAATACTATGCTTTGGCTCATTTATGATAAATGATAATAAACCCACAAAATACACAGCACTTGGTCTTGGCACAATCCATCTTCTAGTTTGCTTTTTAAACAACTCCCTTGCTTGTATGTTGTCGGTGTTTATAACGCTTGCTATCGCCCCAATTTTATTATTGATTAAAAACCGAAAATTTGATTGGAAGACACTCTTGCCTTTAATAATTTTCGTTATTTTATCTCAAATAACTTTGTTATTCTCAAAGTGGTATTACAGTAAATATGAAAACTTTTTTAGTCAACTTGCGAATATGTTCTATGAACTTTTCGGATTAATAAAGGACCCAACAGCCCCTGCAAGTGTAACCTATGGGACTGGAAGAGCCGAGCTTTGGCTTGACTCGATTAAACAAATTTTTTCAAAAAATATACTATTTGGAAACGGCAGGACTAACAGCCTTCCTCACTCCGAATATTTGCAACTTGCAGAAATTTGGGGTCTTCCTTGCTTGACTTTATATTTATCAGCAATTATAATAGTATCTATCAAATGCATAAAAAATTTGAAATTTTTAAGTCCTATTACACTTACACTATTATTTTCGTGCATAAGTTATTTAATATCTGCCTGCTTTGGCAATATTATGCCACACATAGCTCCTTATTTTATAATGATTTTAGCCCTACTCACCCGATGGAGTAATGTTGACATAAAGAAAGCAAAATTACAAAAACAAATACAAACTGACGGAATAGAAATTACCGATAATAATGTACTATAAAAAAGGAATACTTATGAAATTAAATTTACAAGAAAAATATAAAAATGCAAAGAATATTGATTTTTTATGCGATTTAAAAACTTACAAAGGTTTAAAATCGTCTGTAATAATCCCCTACGCCTGTATGCTTTCACCGATTTTTCTTACATGGGTTGCCTACCTATTTTGGTGGTTGTTCGGGATAAACAATTCATTCATTGGCTTCCCAAACACCTTTCCACTGTGGCTACTTGTTATTGGCGTGATTATATTTTGTTTTGTTGACATACCCAAAATAGTAATTTACATCATTGATAACAAACAAGGGATTAATCCAATTAAACGGCTTAAAGATGGGATTTCTACCTACCCAGAAGTATTGTTTTTGTTGTTAATGTTCATATGGATTCTAATTTCAGCATTTATAAATCCGCGGTCTATGAGTATACGCTACGAAACATTTATGCAAGAAGGTATACCATTCTATTTAGGGTACGTGGTCATATTTGTTTTCTCGTTTTTACTTAAGGAGAAAAGCCTTTACGAAAAATTATTGATAGCATTTTTAATCTCATCGACTTTTGCTGGTATCTCAACGATAATTGACCCTCACGGGAACTTTCTTTTATCCTCCCACAATAACACTGGTTGGGCGTTCTCAATGATTAATTCAAACCACTATGGGTATTTTTTAACCCTTGCAGTAGTTTGCTCTACTTGTATGTTTTTAACGGCGAAGAGTCGTGGAATAAAGATATTTGCCGGATTCACGTTTTTGTTAAACTCTATTGTCCTTATTTTTAACAACACTCTAGGTTGTTTACTTGGTGTTCTTGCTGTGTTGATATTAATTCCTATATTTTATTCAATCCGAGCAAAAAAATTTCAACGGATATATCTCCTTCCTCTTTGTGTATTTGTCTGTTTAACATTCATTTTGACGCCTCTTGCACCTTACGCTAGACCATCAACATACAAAAGTCTTGCCAGTCAAATTATTGGACTTTTAAAAGACTTTTTTAGTGTAACGTCAGCCCCTCTTTCAGAAGAAGCATCACATGCAGGAAGTGAACGCTGGTCATTATGGCTTCAATCATTTGAAGGAATAAAAGAGCACCCTTGGTTTGGAACGGGAGACGTATTTTTTAAGCCCCACAACGAATATTTGCAACACGCATATAATTTCGGTATTTTATGCCTAGCGTTCTATCTTGTCGCACTTGTTATTATTCTTGTTAAAGCGTTGAAAAATCTAAGACACTTGTCAGACATAACACTTACATTATTGATTAGTACCCTAGCCTATTTAATTCAAGCAATGTTTGGCAATACTATGCCACACACAATGCCATTCTTTATAATCTTTTTAGCTCTTTCAATTAGGTCGCTAAACGCAGATATTCAACAACGAAATACAAACGCCACCCCACCAAAAAATAAAACTCATCAAACTGAAAATATATAGTTTATTATTAATTTTAAAAATACAAAAACCCCCTTGAAATTAATCAAGGGGGTTTTTTATAGATTTTCGACCTTCTAAAGCGAGAGGCTGTTAAACTTTTTAAGGCCTAACAGCAATCGCTTATTTTAGGTACATTCCGTCAACTCTTATCAGGTTTTAAATGAGCCCGTGCAAGGTACTCCTCGTTTAAAGGAATAACAAATCGCTTTTCTGAATTTGTCGCTGTAAACTCTAAATTATTGCCCTTTAATGTTGTTTCATTAACATTTTCAAATAGCAATACTTTATGTTGAATTAAGTTAATATCAGCACCTTGGGCAATCGCATTGATAAGGTCAAGAGCCTTCATTTTATAAAGATTTCCATCACTTAATGTAATTGCCACTTCGTTTTCTGAAAGTTGCCAAGCATTTTTAGGCAACTCGAAAGTCTCTTTAGTGTTTACGTTAAAGAACTTGTATCCACTGTCAAGGCAAAGGTAACTACCATTATAATAAATGAATTTATATTTATCATAACTATCTACAAAGTGTACAGTTTTTGATAGTTTTGTAGGTTTTACCGCTACCAAAGAGCCATCTTCACTTAACACTTTCAAATCGGTAATTTTGCCACGATCTAAGTCAAAGCTTCCGTCCATAGTTATAAAGTACAGGCGCTTATTGTCGCCCAATGCCAGTAGTGCATTCCTATTCCATAAACTTACTCTCTTTCCATCAGAGGTTGTTTTAACTTCCTCCTCACTTGGTCCGTTTGTTATACCAATGTAGATATTGCCGAATATATCCTGCATTGCACAAACAACATTGTAGTCTGGATTGATTTCAATTTTTTCATAAGTTACACCGTCTGGTTTGATAAGAACTTTATATATACCACTTTCGGTGTGAATTAGACCGCAAGAAACACTTTTTACAACACCTAAGGTGTTTAAAGAGTATTGTTTTTTAGTCTTTTTGTCAATTAGATATATAGAATTTCTCTTTGAAGGAGTTAAGAAATCTCCGTCATTTGTCATTCTTACATCCGAAAGAATGTAAAAATTAGTCCATTCATACATAAATCCAAGTTCATTAATCTCTGCAAACGATAACGCAATTTCGTTTTTACCACGAATATAAGCACTACCTTTCTTCGCATTCTTAATCACTTTTGATTTTACACCGTCGATAACTTTCCTGAAACGTGTGTTTCTGTCTTCAAACTCTCTCTCATTTCCAGCATCGCCACGAGGTTTTAAAGCTCGTAGGCTTTTTTCATATTGAGTTAATGAACGTGTTGCGGTGTTCTGCGTTGAATAATTCCCGCCAGAATCATAAACCGGTGGACCATTTCGTCCGTTTCCGCCTCCACCGCCTGAATCATTCCATGGTGGACCATTTCGTCCTCCTGAATCGTTCCATGGTGGTGGGCCGTTTCGTCCGTTTGGTGGGCCGTCCTTGTTGTTCCAAGGTGGACCATTTCGTCCGCTTCCGCCTCCACCGCCTGAATCATTCCATGGTGGACCATTTCGTCCTCCTGAATCGTTCCATTGTGGTGGGCCGTTTCGTCCGTTTGGTGGGCCGTCCTTGTTGTTCCAAGGCGGACCGTTTCGTCCGCTTCCACCGCCTGAGTCGCTCCAAGGTGGTGCGCCTCGGCCTCCAGAGTCTGTCCATGGAGGTCCATTTCGACCTCCCGAATCATCCCATTTTGGTGGTGGTCCTTCTCGTCCATTTGTTTTATACGTAGCATATGGTGGTCCATTCTTTCCGCTTGGAGTTCCATCTTTGTTGTTCCAAGGCGGGCCGTTCCTGCCATATGGTCCATCTCTATAAGGCTGTCCTCTTCCAAGAGTCTGTCCGTATGCATTCCAATCGCCGTCATCTCTTGGGGGTCCGTTTATATTAATTGAGGTTTTAAGAACATCTCTGTCTTGATTTTTAATGTCGTAATTTTCATACGGTGCATAGAACCGCTTATAAGTATTTACATCAATAGTTCCACTTGCAATAAGTTTTCGTCGTTCACGCATCATTCGCCGATAAACGCTTCTATCTACATACGTACCTCTTGCAATCTGGTCGTGCTTAAGCCTACTCATCATATCGATGATTTCAATAAGCTCTAATGTTGATAAAATCAACTGGATACCACTTGGAACTTCGACCATCCAAATGATACCGGTGTTGGTAGAAGCAAAGCCTAGGAAACTTCTAACAACCGAACTTGTATTTGTATACTTTCCCACGACATAGTCTTCTTTAATCCAGTAACTGTCATATTGAGGGTTGCCGTTACCATCAATATTTGAAGTTCCCCAAGTTCTAAACCACAGGGCATTCTGGTACTCGACAATGTCGACTACCTGGTGGAAAATGATTGTACTGTTCGCTCTGATAGCACGTTCACTTGCTTCAGTTGCGGTATATGTAAGGTTTGCAAAAACCTTGTTAAAATATAGTCTCCATGATGAAACTTTGCTGTAATTTGGGCTGTTGCCATTTAAATACGATGCTTCGGTAACTTCAATTTTCTCTTCAGCTTCTGCTCGCTTTGCTAAAGATTTTACATCACCACTTGTTTCGATATATCGGTAATACGCAATAATATCACCAACTTTAATTTCCTCTGCGTCTTCCTTCTTAACCATTACGGTATCGTCAACTTCGAAGCCAGAGTCAAGCATAGATTCGGAAAGAATGGTAACCAAAGAATAGCCAAACAAGTTTGGCACGCTGTTATTCCTTTTAGCATTAATCATTACGATAGAACAAATAACAGATAACACTAAAACAGGAATAATTAAGACATTAGTAACAGTATCCAAAATTTCAAGCCAACGGCTTGAATATTCGGAGTCTCTAGGCTTATTCCTTCGTTTACTCATAGTCTCCTAACCTATAAATCTATCACATTTCGGCTTATGTCTTCGATTATGATTAGATTTAGACTAATTAAAGTTTGTAATATTATTAAATTTTCGACTTTTGCTTTCGACTTTTTTGTAGTGATTTTAAAGGTTACCCTTTAATTAAATAGTGAGTTATTCAGAACCTTGAATATTTAAACGATATTGCTCTGTTTAAAAATAAGAATTTATTTATCCTTGTTTTTTCATTTCACTACTTAATTAAAAGGTAATTTGAATTGATAAATTCACTTTTAAGATTTTAAATGTTTCAGATTTTACAATTGCTGGCAGGGCGAACTGTCAGCAATTGATATAAATCTTATCTTATTCTAAATTATAATTTAGAACAGGTTTGGCTTTTGTGCTGAGGGCTAATACCTTATCTCAGCACAAAAGTTCCCTGTCAATTTTTT
>JAGBBI010000215.1 GCA_017938565.1 Clostridia bacterium | reverse complement strand
ATAATAAAATAGAAGCCGAGAAAAAGATAAAAGAGATAAACGAGAGAAAAATACAGCAGGAAAACGAGGAAAGAGAAAGGGCTGAGTACGAACGTCTTAAAACAAAATTTGGAGAATAATTTATGGCACAGAAATTTTTATTGGTAATTGATTCCAAGAAATACGAAGACTTTATGAATGGGGACCTTGATGAACTGGTTCCTGAACTTAGAATGGATAATGTGGCTTATCATAGGCAACTACTTAATGAGCCACTTGAAAGGGCCCTTGGTGGTGGTACATATGAATACAGTGCTGATGGAAAAGACTTGCTCTTGAGCGATAAATCATATGATTATGGTATTCCTCAGTGGCATAGAGTTAATGGAATTACTTGTGATACGTACATTAAGGGTAGTGTTACATATAAGTATCCAAAATGGGAATACCCATATATGGAAGATGTAGATGTTAAAAAACTTTTTTATTTGAAATAAGATGAAAGATATTGCAATTTTACCACAGGACATAGCAAAGATTTTTGACGATAAGGGTGCAGATGTATCAGTTCGTAGCCTTAATGGAGACTTGTTTTTACCGCTTTGTGTGGCACAGGATTTTCTTAGAGGAAAAGGTATTCACGTAGACGCAGAACCTGGGGTAAAGACCAAGAACGGTAGAAAATTTAGGTGCTGCATACTGGACGATAATAACCCAAAGTTTCAACTTATCCTCGATAACGACTATGAGGATTATGACACATATGAGGAGGCCCTAACAAAGGGGTTGGAACAGGGTATTAAAATGATTTGATATGGAAAATATAAGAAAAACTGAACAAGTACATACAACATCTTGTCTAATACATTCTGTTTCCCCAAAAATAAGAGAGGGGTTGAAACAACTTGGATATATTCATTACACACATAACGAAGATGCTGAATATATTTTAGTTGACCCATATGCAGAGGATTTTACTTGGTGGGAACATACGGAGGAAACTTTGGCTGAAATAATAGAAACGTGGGATTTCACAAATCTATATGATTGTGGAACAAACGAGGATTTGTTTTTGGCCCTTGCAGCCCTTAGGGAAGATAATGATTATATGCAATGGTTCGCAAGCAACTATCTTTCATTATATCATCCTGATAGCCCCGAGAGTATATATCAGTGTAAAACTCGTGACTACAAGTATTTCTTTGGTGACTGTCCATACACAAGCAATTATGATGATTATCATAAAATGACAGCCAATGAGATTGTAGAAGAATTTACTAAAATAGCCCATAGAAAATGCTCTAATTCTGAGGAAACGAGCATAAAGGCAATGAGGTATCTTAAAGAAAAGAAGTCAGAAAAAACTTCTACATTTAAGCAGATTTTTGGTTTAACTGTTTATGATTCACTAAACTGTGTTGGACTTATTTACGAGGTAGGTGGTTTTGTTATCCTTACTGATTTGGGTGAAAAATATATTAACGAATATAGTTTTTGTGAGACCAAATCTAATCCTAAATATATTTGGATAGCAAGAGAAAAAGATATTGAAGATAAGTATAGTGATGCCTACATACCAGGCAAACTTAATTTGTTTTATGATAGTCCTTTGTACGTATATAATTCAAAAACAGAAAGAAAAGAATGGGGATGTGCAAGAAAAATTGCAGAAATACCAAACTATATGTACCCTGATGTTACATTTAAAAATAGCCCCGTAAAATTTAAGATGGAGGATTAATATGAATATAGTATTGTTTATTTTATATATCTTACTGATTGTTGTCTTTGTAATATGTAATGTTATTGGCTATAATTTTCCAATCAAAAACGCAAAGAATAAAACAAGAAATATGATTCTTTCGCTTATGTTAACGTTTATTGGTATGATAGGTAGTTTTCTTTGGGGATTTTATTTAGACGATGTAATAAAAATTTTATTAAATTAATTATGCGCAAACCTTTTTTAGCACAGGCGTTATTTAACCTATTTGATATACAAACTGATGCTCTATCAGAATATGCTGCCTCCGAAAGCAGAAGAAGCGATAATAAAGTATGGATGTTTGACGATAATGGCAATGCCGTTTATAAGGGCTCAGAAAAGCATAGGGAAATGTATCCACAAGATTTTGAGGATGGATGGCCGTGGTAAACAATGAAATACATTTGTTAATCAATTAAAATATTTATATATTTGCATTATGAAAGCGAGAACAGTAAGAAGACTTAGAAAAGAACTATCTTCATATTCAACATATGAAGTAAAACATCCAAAAACAGAAATACAGGGAAGACTTATAAAAGCAAAAAGTCCAAGACACGCAATAAAGCGCTATTTTGATTGGTATTGGCGCCATTTTAAGGAAAGATACCCACATCTTGTACACGATGCCGTATTAGAGACCACCTCAAAGTTTGGTACTATTGTCGTAATAAACGAGAAAGGTTATAAACTTTATTTCCATTAATATGAAAAATTGTATTGTTTTATTTACTACGACACCTGAGTATTGGGATGATGAAGAAACAAGACCATTGCATTCTTATTCAGGGAGTTTGTTCCATAAAAACCCCATTTATTATGTAGAATCATATAAAAACGGAAACATTGAGATTACCTGCGACAAAGAAAAAGCCAAGCGGTTTACTGATGACATTGAGTGTACTAAGTGTATGGAACAAATAGTCTCCACACGTAATCCTTGGACAATTGCTGTATGGGAATATGAAGGAAATAGATGTGTGTGCGAGTGTGTGCATTATCCTAATGAACATTGGAAAAATAACAATAATTTACAACCGTCTCTAATGAATAGAAGTGTAACAGATTT
>JAGBBI010000214.1 GCA_017938565.1 Clostridia bacterium | reverse complement strand
GGGAGAAATGAATTTTGATGAGGTTTTTTCTAAATATGATGTTATAACTTGTGAACCATTCCATCATCCGTCGCATAAGACACCAACCGCAGAACAACCAATGATTATTTCTGCCGACACTGTAGAACAGGGCTATGCGTTCTCAAATTGTCTTGATGACCTCCTTATTCTTGAAATGGCGATAAAGATGTATTATCCCGATTATGCAGATGATTATGACAAATTTATAAAGAATGGGCCAAATCTTTATTATTCTAATGGTTTTATTGTGAAGGCCGAAGATTATGATAGATATTGTGAGTTCTTGTTTAATTGTTTGAATGGTTATTTAATGTTGGCTGATATAAAATCAGAAAAAGACCTTGTAGAACACGTAAAGTATAATATAGAGGTTGGAAAATACCAAAGATTTCCAGACCCTAGAAGAGTTCCTACTGAGGCAATAAAATGGCAGTGTTCTATTGGTGGGTTTTTATCTGAAAGATTATGGACACTATGGTTACAACATAATTTTTCAGATGACAAGGTGTTAAAACTACCATATATAAAGATGGAAGAAAAAATGTATACATAATAGTTAAAGCGGGGTTAAACACCTCGCTTTTTTATTTATAATTTCATTGATAAACACTAAATTATAACAAGGGTAAAAATATACCCAAAACTATTTATTAGAGATAAAAGATATATACAATGGCAATAACACAAAAATACGGTATAAAATATCCATTTACTTCAGATAATGAAGATGGTACTTATTTGGATTTAAATGATACATTTGCTGAGGGAGTGAAGTCACAAGTTCTTCACGTTGTATTTACGCCTAAAGGACAAAAGTTAAGAGACCCAGATTTTGGTACTAATTTAATTAGATATATTTATAATCCTTCGGACACAATAACATTTAATGATGTTAAAATGGAATTAACTACACAGATAAACAAATATGTACCATCTGTAGAATTTAGAGACATTTCAATATATAATAGTGAAACAGAAGAAGGGGGTATAATCGTAATGGTTGAATACGGAGTAAAAAGGGGTAATAAGACAGAAATAACAACAGTAGCAGTAAAACTTTAATGAATTATGGAAAAGAAAATATCATACCTTAATAGAACATATGCGGATTATAAAGAGGCTCTTATAGCAATGTCAGAGAAATATTATCCTGATTTAAGTACTTCTTTTAACGATGCATCGATTGCTGCGTGGCAAATAGACGTTGCTGCCGATATTGCTGATAATTTATCATATCATATTGATAGGGTTTATCAGGAAACAAACATAGATAGTGCCCAAGAAAGGGCATCTTTGTATGCACTAGCAAGGAATAATGGTGTTAAAATACCAGGACCAAAGGGTGCTATGGCCGAAATGAGGATTACTGTTATGTTGCCGGTATCATCAAATGAACCAAATTATAAGGTTGCTCCTATTATAAAAAGGGGTACTCGTTTTGCGTCCGCGTCACAACAATTTGAATTATTAATGGATGTTGATTTTGCAAGCCAATTTGATGAAAATGGTGTGAGCAATAGAACTGTTATACCAAGTTTAAATACAAATGGAGTTATTACTGGATATACTGTTTCAAAACTTGCCGTTGTTACTGCTGGGGAGACAAGAGTGTATCGACAGGTTATTCATACGAGTGATATACAACCTTTTATGGAAGTTCTTCTCCCTGTAGAAAAGGTAATGAATGTAGAATCTGTAATAGTGGTTAATGGCACGGGTCAAACAGTTTCACCAAGTTATGGGACTTTTTATAGTAGCGGATGTAGTGGTACAACACGTTTTTATGAGGTTGATAATTTAGCACAAAATTGGGCGTGGGCTGAAAAAGTAGGAGAGAATGGAAAGGCCGAAGTGTATCAGTATGCTTATAGCGGGGTTGTAACGTACGCAGTAACAAAAGGTGAATGGCAGCCAAGACAACATAAATTTATTACTGAATATACTGATAAAGGTTATTTGAAAATCATATTTGGTGCAGGCACGGAAGAGGAAAACGCTAACATCGGAAGTGACGCATCAACGTTTGGTAAATGGCAGATGAGTAGAATATTAAATAATAGTAATCTTGGTGTATTACCATCCCCAGAAAGTACTATTTTTGTCCTTTATAGAGTTGGTGGTGGGCGAGTTAGCAATGTTCCTAAAGGGGCGATAAACAGGGTGTCTTTCTTAAATGCTGATTTTAGAGGTAAAAAAAGTGACGCCGAAGCAATTATTAAGACATTAAAAGTTGAGAATACAACTCCATCTATTTCGGGAAAGGATATGCCTACGGAAAAGGAAATTAAATACCTTATTAAGTATCATAATGCGGCGCAGCAAAGATGCGTTACCGTAAAAGATTATATTGATAGAATTTTAAT
>JAGBBI010000213.1 GCA_017938565.1 Clostridia bacterium | reverse complement strand
TCTTTTTTTCTCTGGTAGTGATAACAGTTGTTGACCTTGCAAAAGCACTTGATAATTTTTTGCTTGCTCTAACAAAGAATTTATAAAAGTATCTTTGATTTGTAATTGCTCATATAAGGCTTGTATTTGCTCGTCCTTTGCCTTTAATTGCTCTTGTAGGGTTTCTATAAGGGTATTTGCGTTAAAATCGTTTTGAGGGGCATTTAAGGGCATTTCAGAGGGTAAAACAACACCAGCCTCGTTAATCCATTCTTCAATATCTATTAAGCCTTTTTCTGTTATGTAAAATGAAGATGAAAAACGACCTTTTTTATTTTCGTCTTTCTCTACCTCACGAATAACACCATCAACACCACAAGAAATTAAATCATCAATGACTTTTTGCAATTTAGTTCTTGATATATTTAATTTTTTTGCTACTGCATAAAGAGTATAAATAACGAGCAACCCCCAATCAACGATATGTTTTTTTACTGTCTTTTTACTGCTTTTTTACTGCACTTAAAAACAGTATTTACTGTCTTTTTACTGCTCTTTTACTGTCTTTTTACTGTCTTTTTCAAAAACAGTCCTTGACAAACCTTGAGAGCGTGTTTTATAATAATCAATGTCGATGAATGATTGTTGCAATTCGGCTAATAGTTCGTCACTATAATCGAGCCAAGCAACAGAGCAATAATCGTTCGTGTAAGTAGGTGCTATGTCTGCCAACATAGTGCCTTTTTTTATTGTTACTGCTTCTTGTAATCCTCGACTATGATAATACAAATGTGCGTTTAATTCCTTAACACTCGTAGCAAGATTTTTATTGATATACTTTGTGATATACTTGCTGACCGCCTCGGCATTTTTTATAGGCTCTAAATCACAAAAACCAAATTTCTTTTGATACTTAACCCAATTAAAAACAATATCACCTTTGGAAACCTTATCGGCAAGAGCCTTGCCCATTTTATCGCCAATTTTAAATTGCTTTAATTCTGTATCCGGTAAGCCATATATAAAACCGTGCAAATGCCAAGACTTGCCGTCTGTATGTAATTCAGGAATAACTAAAAACCATATTTTTTTACCTATTCGCTTACTTTGGTCACGCAACCATTGTGTTAAATCTTTATGATATTTTTCTAAATCGGTTCTATCATATTTTTTAGGGTCTAAAGTTCCCGTAAAGAAATAATCCCAAGGATTACAAAATGCTAATTCAAAGATTTTATTTTTTGAACGAATAATGCTTTCGTCTAACTTACCCTCATTAACAGAACCACGAACGGCAAAAATTTCGTTATCGTCCTCAATACCAGCAGTTCGCAAACTATTCATAGTGATTACTTTTATTTTCTTGTTATCACCATATCCAAACACTTTCAAAATGGTTTGATTAGGTTTATATTTAACATCTTTTAACGGCATTATTTCACCTCTTTTCTATAAAAAATTATGATTTTTTGAAAATGCCTTGAAAACCGCATAAATAAAGGCTTTGTAGCACTTTCTAAAAATAAAAACTCCCGTAAAGTGTTAGTTAGTCAAGTAATAGGGCGGACGGCCCCGCAATACTTTTGCGGGGGCCCCGCCCCTCACCTCACCCCAACTGCACAGAGGGGCTATAACTCAAACATTACCTTTTGCTTTTTCGTCATTGTAAGCACGCATTAAATTATTCATTGTTTCCATTGTCTGTTGACCTTGGAAAATCTGCGACAACAACACCGCAAGAGCAGATGAACGGCTTATATGCATTTTATTTGCGTAATCGTCTAATTGAGTAAGCAACTCCTCGTCAATATTCAAATTAACTCTTTTTAATGCCATAGTTTATACCGCCTTTCATAGTATGAACATATTATACACCTATGATATACTTATTGTCAATACTAAATTTAGTGGGCGTAAAAATTTTTTATATCAAATTTCGACCCCTATTTGCAAAAACCTAAAAAAGCCTTATTTGGTCGGCATTGCCGAACAAAGTAAATCGAACGGGGGAAGCTTGCGACCCCTGTTCTTATTCCTGCAATAAAAATCGGCAAGCATATTATTTGCATATACATTGCGAGCAGACCGTTTATACTCCATAACGGTATTATCGTTAGGACACCTAAAACCGCAACGCACAGCAACCGCCACCGCTCATTTGCACAAAGTCAAGGCTACGAAAATTTTTTGCAAGCAAAAATTTTTCTCGACCTACGGCAACCTTGACTTTGCACATTTTCGGTGCTATGTGCCACACGTGGCGAGGAACTCAAAAAGCATAAGGGTTTAATGGCTTATCTCTCACCAATTACAATTTTAGCACCGAAAAACATTCACTCTGATAGTGCGTGCCGTAAGTTTTCTTTATGGCTCGGAATCTAAAAAGCATAAGGGTTTGGAACTCCAATATTCTGCGTGTACCCAAAACACGATGCTTGCAATAAAAAAGGTGCAGTATCATAATCGACACCACACCAAAAGAAAGGAGTTTATTTTATTCATCATCACTGCGAGAGAATAACCGCTTGAAAAATGGTCTTTTTTTCTCTGGTAGTGATAACAGTTGTTGACCTTGCAAAAGCACTTGATAATTTTTTGCTTGCTCTAACAAAGAATTTATAAAAGTATCTTTGATTTGTAATTGCTCATATAAGGCTTGTATTTGCTCGTCCTTTGC
>JAGBBI010000212.1 GCA_017938565.1 Clostridia bacterium | reverse complement strand
CGCATACCCTGCAGGTGTGTTTTTTATTTATCGAAAACTGAGAAAAAAAATCAATTTTTAAGGAGCCCGACGCAGTCGCCCGTTCCACTTTTGCAAAAAGTGGTATAACGGGCTACACCACTTGGGCGAAGTGAGATTATTTATATTTTCAACTTGCATATTACACATGAAAGGAGATGATTTTATGCATATTGAAAAATATAATTTATCGGTAGGAAAAATAGAAATTGGTCATGATTTGCGAACGCATAAAGAATACAAAAATAAAGATATTGATTTTACATTATCACATTCAAATTATCATTTTAATGAAGTTGCACCAATGCAAAGATTAGAGGAGCGCATAAATGAGATTTACATATATGGTAAAAATGGCAAACATAAAGATGATATAAATTATCTAGTTAGTGTTTGCGTGCAATATCCAGAAAATTGTTCTGTTGATGAAGAAACTTTTTTCATTTTAATGGATAAAGTTTTTACAAATAGATTTGGCAAGGATAATAAAATCTGCAGTTGCGTTCATTTAGATGAAAAAGGTAAAAGTCATTTGCATTATAAATTTATGCCAGTGGTTTATAATGGCAAAAAAAATAGATATGAATTATGTGCCAAAAAGGTAGTTAATAGGCAAATGTTGATGAGTTTCCATAAGGATATAGAAAATGATCTATTGGCATTGGGATATAATATTAAATTACACGATCCAGAAAATCATGTTAAAGGTCAAAATATAGATGATATTGAAGAGTATAAAAAGTATAAAGAACATATTAAGCAGTTAGAAGAAAAGATTGCAGAGTTGGAAAAAGGTATTATTGACCGTGAAAATAAGATTAATGATTTAAATGTTAAAGGTCGTGCGATGGTTGAAAAATATAATTCATTGGTAGATAAATTTGACAGTTTAAAAATAGAATTTGATGAAATGCAAGAAGAGATTAAAAAATATTTAAATGATGATATGAATCTAGATGAAAAAATTAATTTTAATAGAAAATACAATATTGATGAAATTGTTAGGTAAAAATTGGACGAAGTCCATTTATTTATAAATGGGCTTAATTACCAAATACGGAGAAAAAATAGTTCTGTCAAGGGTTTAAGCGTAGCGGCCCTTTACAGAATTATTTTTTTGTAGTTTAAACTGTCAATAGACAAATCTGTCAACTTTTCTATTTTCACTAGAAAAATAAGCGACAGAGCAAGGAAAAGCCAAAAGTATTTGACTTTTCCTTGCTAGAAAAAAGCACTTTTCCGCTTGACTGTGCAAAGCACAGGGGGCGGGTGCTTTTTTCTAGGATAGTCGCTAATTTATCGAATTATTTCGACAAAAACCAACAAAAACTAACAAAAACTAACAACACTAACTAATATATATAAACCTTTAAGGTGTGGCAAAAAGTCGGGACTTTTTGGGCTTTTGTAATCGTTCCTTGTGAACGATTTAAAAAGTCTTTTGGTGTGCGTGGGAATGGGGGGCTACTACGACGCCCCCCATGGTGTTCAATGTTCAATGTTCAATTTTTCCTTTACAAATAAATTTTATCTGTCATAATGTTATTAAGAAGTCATTACCAAATCATTAAAAGGAGGTTTTATTATGGTAAAAGAAGCAAGATTACAAATAAATATCAGTTATGATTTAGAAAATAAAATTAAATCTACTGCTGATACTTTGGGAATGTCAAAAAATGAATTTGTTAAATTTGCCGTGCAAAATTATATTTTGGCTATGGCACAAACAGAAAATGCAATTAAATCAGTTGCAACAGAATACGCAAGAAAGGAGAACATAATAGATTAGATGATTTCACTGCAAAGAAAAAAGACCCTTTGAGATTGGTCGTCCTTTGGGGTCTTGGTTCTTAATGTGTCTATACTATTATTATGACAGAATATGGCTAAAAATTCAACTGAAAACGCAAGAACTAGAAACTGGAGTTTTATTATGTATCCAGACAGTGCTCCAAGTAATTGGAAAGAAATCTTGGAAGATACGCATGTTAATATTGTTATTAGTCCATTACATGATAAGGATATCAATCCAGGAACAGAAGAATATAAAAAACCACATTGGCATTGTTTAGTTATGTTTGACAGTGTTAAAACAGTAAAACAAGCAAAAGAGATTGCCGATTTGGTAAATGGTACAAATCCTATTTTAGTACAATCATTAAATGGTATGGTTAGATATTTAATCCATAAGGACAATCCAGAAAAAGCACAATATTTAAAAGAAGATATTATTAATATAGGCTTTTTTGAAGTTGATGACGCATTTAAAAATTCTTGTGATAAATATTTGGCTATTAAAGATATGATTACTTTTATAAAAGAAAATCAAGTTGTTGAGTACATAGATTTTATGGAATATTGTGCTAATAATAAATTTGAGGATTGGTTTAAATTACTTTGTGATAGTTGCTCTTTTGTTATCCAAGGTGTTATAACTTCAAACCGAAACAAATTAAAAGATGCAATGATAAATGGTTATAATGTAAATGAAGATGAATAAATAAAATGTAATGACTTCTACGCACATCTGCAAATGGGTATTATGCGGAAACGCGAAAGCGTACTTGCGCCAGCATACGCACGCGACCGCATACCCTGCAGGTGTGTTTTTTATTTATCGAAAACTGAGAAAAAAAATCAATTTTTAAGGAGCCCGACGCAGTCGCCCGTTCCACTTTTGCAAAAAGTGGTATAACGGGCTACACCACTTGGGCGAAGTGAGATTATT
>JAGBBI010000211.1 GCA_017938565.1 Clostridia bacterium | reverse complement strand
CGGTTGGTGCAAGACTTATTTACAGAAGCTGGTGAATTACAAAACAAGAGCAAGACGCCCGCCAACAGCGAATTTGGTAAAATGAGGTCGTAATATTTATTGCGATGAATTAAGGTGGTACCACGAGTAAGCACGCTTCGTCCTTAAAGTTTAAGGAGTAGAGGCGTGCTTTTTATTATAAGGAGAAAAAATGGTAGATGTAAATTTGTTTAAAAAATTAAAAGAAAGAGGATTGTTGTATCAATGTACCGATGAAAAGGCTTTGCAGGAAAAACTTGAAAGTGGCGAGCCAATTGTTTTGTATGAGGGAAGCGATCCAACCGCAGATAGTTTGCATATAGGGCACTGTGTACCATATTGTATTTTAAGAAGGTTTCAGCAGGCGGGACATAAGGTCGTTGTTTTGATGGGGGGAGCGACTGCTTGTGTTGGAGATCCATCTGGGAAAACTGAACTTCGCAAAATGCTTACAAAAGAAGAAATTGAAAATAATATTTCAAAAATTAAGAACACACTAAAAGTATTTTTAGACTTCGACGGAGAAAATCCTGCTGTAATAGTAAATAATGCAGACTGGTTTAAGGGTTACGATTATATTGATTTTATGCGTGAAGTAGGTATTCATTTTAATGTAAATAAAATGCTTTCAAGTGAAATTTATGCAAATAGAATTAACGAGGGTGGATTGACGTTCTTTGAAATGGGCTATATGTTGATGCAGGCATATGATTTTATTCATCTAAACAGAAAGTATGGCTGTACTTTGCAATATGGCGGTGCGGACCAATGGGGAAATATTGTTGCCGGCGTAGAACTTCAACGAAAACTTAACTTTGCTAATGGTACCGATATTCAATTAATCGGGGCAACAAATCCATTGTTGTTAACTCCAGAAGGCAAAAAAATGGGGAAGACCGAAAAGGGCGCAATTTGGATTGATAAAGACAAAATATCGCCTTATGATTTTTATCAAGGTATTTACCAAACGCCAGACGCTTGCGTAGAGATGATGTTCGCTTTATTTACAGATATCCCAATGCAAGAAGTAAAACAAATAATTGCCGAAGACATTGTAAAAGCAAAGCACAGAATGGCATATGAGATATGTAAATTTGTTCGTGGTGAAGAAGATGCTATAGTTGCTCAAAAGGCGACTTTTGATGTGTTTAATGGAAGTGGAGAAAGTGCAGATATGCCGACCATCGCAATTTCAAAAGCTGAATTTGGAGAGGGGATGAATATTTGCGAATTATGTGAAAAGGCAAAGATATGTTCATCTAGAAGTGAAGCAAGAAGGCTAATAGAGCAGGGTGGAATTACAATGGATGGCGATAAAGTAATAGATTTTAAGATGATTGTATCACCAAAAGAAGAAACAATATTGAAGAAAGGCAAAAAGCTATATGTAAAAGTAATTGTTGAATAAACAATATTTAATTTAGCTTGAGAGTCTTATGAAATAAGTATGGGAGTCTCTGAATGACGAAAAGAGAGCATAAAATTTCTAAAAGATTATATGAGCATTACGACTATTTGCTAAAAAACGACTTTGAAATTGTAGCCGTTTTTGTTCAGGGGTCGCAAAATTATAATCTTGATGTATACGATGAAGATTATAGAAGTGATATTGATACAAAAGCAATTGTTTTGCCGAGCTTTGAGGATTTTGTAAAAGGCAAATCTCCGATCTCAACAACTATCGTTTTAGATAATGATGAGCATATTGATGTCAAAGATATTCGTGTAATGTTTGATGTTATGCAAAAGAGTAATATAAATTATTTGGAAATTTTATTTACTAAGTTTAAGATGATTAATCAAAAATATGAAAAACTGCTAAAGCCGATTTTTGACAACAATGAAGCTATTGCATTTTCAGACAAAAAGCAACTTATAAACTGCATTGTGGGGATGGAAAAACAAAAACTTTGCGCATTAAAACATCCATATCCATCAATTTTAGATAAAATAGAAAAATTCGGTTACGATCCAAAGCAATTGCATCATATAATAAGATTGAATTACTTTTTGAAAAAAATATTAGACGGACAAACGTTTGGAAGTTCTTTGGATGAAAAAGACCGGAGAGATTATTTAATAGCGGTCAAAAAGGGGATTTATTCATTGGCTGAGGCAGAGAATCTTGCGAAAGAGTTTGATATCGAAACTACAAAATTGAAAAATATAGCTTTAAAAAAGAATGCTTTTGAACGTAATGAAGTCGCTGAGAAAATATTTGGTGATGTCCAATATGAAATTTTAAAAACGTGGTTTCGCGAGCAGTTGTTGATAAATGGTTAAGATATCTTTTAAATTGTTGCTTATGTGATTGCGATAAAAATATATAAGTCTTAAAATTTACTTTGAAAATTAGGTTGTTTGTGTTATTATATTATTAATCAATTATGGAGGGCTTTTGTTTATGGATTTAGTGATTATGGCTGCCGGAATGGGTAGTAGGTTCGGAGGTTTAAAACAAGTTGAACCAATAAATGACGATAATAATTTTATTATTGATTACTCAATTTATGATGCAATTCGTGCAGGTGTTGACAGGGTTGTGTTCATTATTAAAGAAGAAAATTATCATTCGTTTAAAGAAACTATTGGAAGTCGTGTCGAAAAATTTATCGAAACGGAGTATGTCTTCCAACGCTTGGATTGTATGCCTCATGGTTTTAAAGTTCCAAAATGTAGGGTGAAACCTTGGGGAACGGCACACGCCATCCTTTCTTGTCGGCAAACAGTTCACGGCGATTTTATTGTTATTAACGCTGATGATTTTTATGGGTTTGATGCATTTAAGGTTGTTGCTGACTTTTTAAGGAATAAAAAGAGTGATAGTGAATTTGCTCTTGCTGGTTATAAAGTAAAAAATACGCTAACTGCAAATGGTTCTGTAAAACGTGGCGTGTGTACAGTGAAGGATGGATATCTAGAAGATATTGTGGAAAGCAGTATTGAAGAAAGAGACGGAAAGTATTATGCGTCTCCGCTAAATGGGATGTCTGAGTTTGAGGTTGATGGCGATGCTCCAGTATCTATGAATATGTTTGGATTTACGCAAGATATATTTAGATATTTAGAAAAAAGGTTTAAATCCTTCTTAATTGAAGAAATGATGGACAATCCTGAAAAATGTGAGTTTTTAATTCCATCTGTTGTTGCAGAAATGATAGGTGGTGAATTAGCTACTGTTAAAGTTTTAGATACGACAGCTGTATGGCATGGTGTAACTTATAAAGAGGATAAAGAAGAACTTGTAAAGTCTATCGCAAGACTTGTTGAATGTGGTGAGTACCCAAAGCATTTGTGGGATAAGTAAGTTTGATACTGAAAATATTTTATTTAAAAATAGTCTAAAATTAGTTGCCTTTTAGTATACTTATATAGTAGAATAGAATTACCAAATGAAAATTTGGGATACTAAATGCAAAGAGGTAAAAAACATGAAAATTTCTGACGTGAGAATTCGCATTGTAAAGAGCGAAACAAGCAAAATCAAGGCATCTGCTTCAATCACAATTGATGAATGCTTCGTAGTACACGACATCAAGGTTATTGAAGGAAATGAAGGTTACTTTATTGCTATGCCTAGCAGAAAGACTCCTGATGGAGAATTTAAGGATATCGTACATCCACTAAACACAGAAACTCGTGAAATGATTAAAGACGTTGTTCTTAAAGCATTCAATGAAGCAAAAGACGCAGAATAGTAACTTTTAAATATATATTTAAAATTACGTTTATTTTATGCAAAAAGTGTTTAATTCGCCGAAAGTTGTTTTCGGCGAATTTTTATTTAAAGATTAAAGATATATAAACTTTAAATTATGAAATTTACTTGACAAACAATGATTATTAATATATAATAATTTCGTTATTTTAGAGACGATTAGATAAGGAGAGAGATATGAAGGACAATTTACATCCAAACTATCACGAAGTAACTGTTGAATGTGCTTGCGGAAATAAGTTCCAAACTAAAAGTACAAAAAATGGTGATGTTATTAAGCTTGAAATTTGTAACAAGTGTCACCCATTTTTCACAGGAACACAAAAGCTTGTTGACAGCGGTGGAAGAGTAGATAGATTTAATAAAAGATACGCCAAGAATAATTAGGTGGAGTGCACTTTGCAAGTATTTTTGGTACTTGCAAAGTTTTTTATGCGAGAATTGATTTTTTTAAATGAAAAGTCAAGCTCGCTTTTTTATTGATTTTGGAGATTTTTGTGTGTTAACAAATAAAATAAAAAAGAAGTTGCAGGCGGAGTATAATATTGATGAAGCTGATATCGATTGGATAATTTGTGAGGCTGTTTCCATCAGACGTAGTCAAATCAATATGCAAATAGAAATAACCGATGAGCAAGAAAAGATGATTTATAATCTTGTAAATGAAAGACTGACAGGAAGACCGCTGGCTTATATATTAGGCAAATCAAATTTTTATGGTAGAGATTTTTTAGTCCGTGAAGGTTGTTTGATTCCAAGGTGTGAAACCGAGGAGTTGGTTGAAGTTATTTTAAAAGAGGTTCATTCTGGGAATGGTTTAGAGATTGGAGTGGGAAGCGGAGCAATATCAATAACATTAATGCTTGAGAATGAGAACATAAAAATGCAGGGAGTTGATATCAGCGAAGAGGCACTAGATATAGCTGTTGAAAATAATGAAAAATTGGGAGCTGGTGCAAAGATTTATAAAAGTAACTTGTACTCAAATGTGCCAAAAGAAAAGTTTGATTTTATAGTGTCAAATCCTCCATATATATTATCGAATGATATAAATTTTTTAGAAGATGAGGTTAAGAATTATGAACCATTAATCGCACTAGATGGGGGGATAGATGGTTTAGATTTTTATCGAAAAATAATAGAAAAGGCACCACAATATTTAGTTCGGTCTGGTAGAATTTTTTTTGAAATAGGAATAGGCGAAGCTAAAAGTATAAAAGAATTGTTGGAGTATAAATTTAAAGACGTAACAATTTTAAAAGATTTAGAAGGCGTTGAACGAATAATTTATGCAACACTAAAATAGTAAGGAGAAAAGTAATGATAGAAAAATTAAAGCAGATGAAAGAAAAGTTTATTGAGCTTACAAGGCTTATAAGCGAGCCAGATGTTATCGCTGATATGGACAGATGGAAAAAACTTTGCAAAGAACACTCAGATATGCAAGAGATTATAGAGAAATTTGACGAGTATTTAAAAGTCGAAAGTAATATTAAAGATGCAGAAGAATTAAAATCAATTGAAAGCGATCAAGAATTAATTGAACTTGCGAATGAAGAAATTCAAAACGGTAAAGAGAAATTGAAGCAAATTGAAGAAGAACTTAAAGTTTTACTTTTGCCAAAAGACGAAAATGACGAGAAAAACGTTATCGTGGAAATTCGCGCCGGTGCTGGTGGTGATGAAGCTGGACTGTTTGGAATGGAGCTAAAAAGGATGTATGGACTTTGGGCTGAGAACCACAGGTTTCAAATTGAAGAAATTGATGGAAACTATACTGATGCGGGTGGATTAAAAGAATGCACTTTTATGGTAAAGGGCAAAAACGCATATAGTCTTATGAAATTTGAAAGTGGAGTTCATAGGGTTCAAAGAGTGCCGGTAACTGAAAGTCAAGGAAGAGTTCATACTTCAACTGCTACCGTGGCAGTACTTCCTGAGCATACCGAGGTAAATATTGAAATCAACGAAAGCGATTTGCAAGTTGATACCTATCGTAGTAGTGGTGCAGGAGGTCGGCACGTAAATAAAACCGAAAGTGCAATAAGAATTACTCACAAGCCAACAGGAATGGTTGTCGCTTGTCAAGACGAACGCTCACAAATAAAAAATCGTGAAAGAGCGATGAGTATATTGAAATCTAAACTTTATGACTTTTATCAATCACAAGCCGATGCGGAGTATGCAAAGAAAAGAAAGCTACAAATAGGAAGTGGTGACAGAAGTGAAAAGATTAGGACTTATAACTTTCCACAAAACAGAGTTACCGATCACAGAATTAACTTTACCATCTATTCCTTGGATAATTTTATGAATGGTGATATTGATGGAATGATAAATGAATTAACTCTTGCAGAAAGACAAAAACTATTAACAGAACAAGACTACGATTAATAAGGATTAAAAATTATGAACGATAAGATCGCACAAATTTTAGCAAGTCTTCCGTCTTCTCCAGGTGTATATTTGATGAAAGATAAATTTGGAGAAATTATTTATATTGGCAAGGCAAAATCGTTAAAAAATAGGGTGAGTTCATATTTTCAAAATACAAAAAAGAATGTAAAGACATCAATGCTCGTATCAAATATAGATTCACTTGACTATATTTTGACTGCATCAGAGCTTGATGCCTTTTCTCTTGAAAGCAACTTAATAAAACAGCATCTTCCAAAGTATAATATCCTTTTAAAGGATGACAAGATGTTCCCATATATTAGAATAGACAAAAAACAAATGTATCCAGAAATTACGATATCACGAAAAGTCAAAAACGATGGGGCTTTGTATTTTGGACCATTCGTAACAGGGCTTAGAGTAAGTGAATTTATTGCAATTATAAAATCAGTTTTTAAAATAAGACAGTGTAAAATAAATTTTGAAAAGTCAAACAAGGTAAAAAGACAGTGCCTTTATGGCGATATGGGAAAGTGTTTGTGTCCTTGTTTGGGCAAAATTTCTAATGAAGAATACATAAAAATAGTTGATGAAATTATTGATTTCTTAAATGGAGACACCGCAAAGGTGAGGAGACTTTTAAACGAAAAGATGAAAGAATGTGCTGACCGAATGGATTTTGAGGGTGCAATAGACGCTAGAGACAAGATTCAAATGTTGAAAAAAAGTGAAAGTTATATTTTGACAAGTTTGACGAAGTCGGCAAATTTCGATGTTTTTACGATAAAAGAAATCGATGAATTTATTGCAGTTAATCAGACCACAATACGAAACGGGAAGACAATTGCTGACAAAAATATTTTGTTAGACTCATTAAGTGGTGATAATTTGCAAGATGTTTTATCTGAATTTTTGGTGCAATATTATGACGCAAATCCGACCCCTAGTGAATTATTGTCGAACATAGAGATCCCTAATTTGGGTGAATATTTGAGCCGATTAAGGGGTTCACGTGTTGAAGTTCGTATTCCAAACAAAGGAATTAAGAAAAAAATTGTTGAAATGGGATTGAAGAATATTGAAGAGTTTTTATATAAAAACATAGAGGTACAAAGGCGAAGAAAACAACTCAATCAAGATGCATTGAAAGAACTTGCAACGATTTTAAAGCTTGGCTCGATTCCATATAGACTGGAATGTTTTGATATTTCAAATATAAGCGGGACAAATAATGTCGCAAGTATGGTTGTGTTCGAAAATGGAGTTCCAGCAAAAAAAGAGTATCGAAAGTTCAGAATTAAAACCGTTGAAGGTGCTGATGATTTTAAAAGTATGGAAGAGACGCTAAGAAGGCGTCTGCTAAGATTTAAAGAGTGCGACGAAGGATTTAATAAAAGACCCGATTTATTAGTTATTGATGGAGGGCTTGGGCAACTTAATTCGGCGCAAAAAGTTGTAGATGAATTAGAATTGAAAATCCCAATAGTAAGTATCGCAAAAAAGCAAGAAGAGCTGTTTTTGTCTGGTGAAAAAGAGAGTATAGTACTGGATGAGCGTAGTAATGCAAGAAAACTTTTACAGCGAATAAGGGATGAAGCGCATAGATTCGCTATTAATTACCATAGACAGATAAGAGATAAAGCAATGTTTAACTAAGATAAAGGTTTATGAGTTAATTTCTCATAAACCGTTTTTTTATTTCATAAGATTGTATCAAATGAAAGGATCAAAACCGTTTGGAATTTTTAATTTAATTGCTCTAAGTCTATTAGTGCTTGTATTAATTGGTATATCTACTTTACCTATGTTGAAGATTGAAAAAAGAAATAATTCAGTCAAACATTTGGAAAGCGATAATAATATGCAAGCGATTATTGAGGTTTGGAACGTAGACACATTTTCGGGTGGCAATATTTCAAAAACCGATTATTTAAATAAAGTGGCACGATTATTTGAGAATGCCAATAAGGGGTTGTATATTAATGTAAGGAATATGTCTGTTGATGAATTTGTCCTTGCAAAAGAATCGGGGAAACTGCCATCGGTAATTTCGTTTGGGTATGGGGTTGGAAGTGTTGTTAGGGATTTGTTAACGCCTTTAAACAATGTTCCACTGGGAATGAACGCAGAGGTGAAGAATTCTGGAATCGCTGAAAATACGCAACTTGCCGTTGGTTATGCAATGGGTGGATACGCCTATTTTTCGACGAGTGAAAAATTAAGCGAGGCATCAAATAACAATGATATTACATTTTCAAAAGATTTTGTTAATTGTGGTTTTAATAAGACTTTAAGAAAATCAACTAAACATATTTATGGACTGGCTTATGGTAAAAATAGTTATATTTCTCCGATGAAATGTTTAGCAGTAGAGAATTCGTCAGAGATTCTTGAATCGCCAGATGATTATAATGCATATATAGATTTTATAAGTTTAAATAAAGCCACAATACTGCTTGGTACTCAAAGAGATTTGGTGAAGCTGAAGGGGAAATTGGATAGGGGGGCAATACAGGATTTACTGATTGAGCCAGTAGCATCTTATAATGACCTTATTCAATATGTTGGTGTAGTTAAAGGAAATAATGAACAGTTTGATAAATTGGCGAAGCTGTTCATTGAAACTTTACTATGTGAAAGCTCACAAAAGCTATTATCGGAAAGTGGTTTGTTTAGTACTACCATTCCACATTTGTATGCGGACAGTTACTTTTCTCTTATTGAAGATGCTGTATGGAGTTGCAAAAACATACCGAAGGTATTCTAGGGAAATAATTGTTATTTAGTTGAAAATTTTAATGGAATGGGGTAAAATTAAATGGTAGATGTGCTTGCAAAAATTGTCGGGGAAGAGAACTTGTTTTTAAATGAACCGATGTCTTTACATACGACTTTTGGAATTGGTGGGAATGCGCAGGTTTATGCGACACCAACCTCTAATTTAGATTTGCTTGACTTAATAGCGGAATTAGAAAAATTATCGGTTAAATGGAAAGTGGTCGGAAATGGATCAAATCTTTTATTTATGGATGATGGCTATGATGGTGTTATAATTGGAAGTGCAAAGTTGAATGAAGTATGCGATTTGGGGAATGGAAAAGTTATTGCTTCAAGCGGTGTAAAACTGTCAGCTCTTGCGTTAGATATGGCAAATTCGGGATGGTCGGGTTTAGAGTTCGCATCGGGAATACCGGCAACGATTGGAGGAGCTATTTTTATGAATGCGGGGGCTTTTGGTAAAAGCATATCGGATGTGTTGCACACGGTTAGTTATTTTAATGGAAGAAGGATAGTTGAGGCGTATGCAAAAGAATTGAATTTTTCATATCGTCATTCAATTTTTCAAAACAACTCAAACTTCGTAATATTGTATTGCGAATTAAACATGAAAGCAAGTTCAAGGGATTTTGCATTAGGTAAGATTAAGTCGTTTCAACAATTGAGACAGGACAAGCAGCCTATTGGTAAAAGTGCAGGTAGTGTCTTTAAGTCAATTGAGCAACTTCCAGCAGGGAAGTTGATTGAAGAGTGCGGGTTGAAAGACTTAAAAGTTGGCGGGGCGGTTGTTTCATCAAAACATGCGAACTTTATTTTAAACGAAGATAATGCAACGGCCGAGGATGTGATAAAACTAATTGACATAATCAAACATAAGGTGAATGAAAATTATAATAAATTGCTAGAATTAGAGATAGAAATTGTTAGATAAACGGGAGAAATAGACAAATGAACGAAATCTGGGGAATATATCATACTCATTCAAAATATTCAAAATTTAATCATGCAAAAAACACTGTTGAAGAAATGATTGATGGAGCCGAAAGTTTAGGGCTTAAAGAATATGCAATCACCGACCACGGGAATAGGCATATTTTTGGGATAAGGAAAAAAAATATTCCAAAATTGAAAGAGAGAATTGTAAAGTATTCTAAGTGCAAAAACGTTACATGTAAGATGGGGTTGGAATTTAATTTGCTAGGTGCAAATGGGGAATGTGATTTTGTTGAAAAATATGCCGACCTTTATGATATACGGCTTTTGGGAGCACACAAGGCAGGGTTGGTAAATGTAAAAAATTTTTTTAAGTTTATTTTGCCTAATATTTTTAAAAATAAATCGCAGAAAGTTAAAAATATGAACACTGAAAGCTATCTGAAAGCGGTAAAGAAATATAAAATCGATATAATAACCCACCCAAATGAATATATCAAAATAGACCCATATAAATTAGCAAAAGGATGCGTTGAAAATAATTGTTACCTAGAACTTAATGAAAAACATATGAGTTTATCGGCAGATGATATATTTGAAATGCTTAAAACTGATGTGAAATTTGTAATAAGTTCGGATGCACACAGCGTGGCAAGAATTGGGTGTGTTGAAAGGTCTATAAATTTTTGCAAAGAGAATAATATCCCGATTGAAAGAGTTGCAAATTGGGAAAAGCTTCCAGATTTTAATAACAAATATACAAAAGAAAAGGAGATTAAAGATTAAATGTCTTTCTCGAGTGAAATAAAAGAAGAGATACTGAATGAAAAGCCAGAGAGCGATTGTTGTATGCTGGCTTCTCTTTGTGCTTGCATAAACTCGATAGGGAGTTTGGAGTTAAGCAATAAAGGGGTAAGTTTTTCTGTTAAATCGGACAATGTCGCTTTATTGAGCTATATAAAGGATATAATAAACAAGATTTACAGTTCAAAAATTGACAAACTTGATGCTGAGGTGTCAGTAATTGGCAAGACAACTATGTATGAGTTTGTAGCCCCAGTAGAGCTTGGGAACAGAATTTTGCAAGACTGTGGAATAATTTCTTTGGATGAGACAAATAACTGGTCGTTGAATAAGGGTGTAGATCATCATATTATTATTGAAGATTGTTGTAAGAAGTCGTACATTAAAATGGCTTTTGCAAGTGTTGGGAATATCAGTATCCCGCAAAGTCAAGAAGACGAAATCGGGCAAAAAGCAAAGGGCAGAGGGTATCACTTTGAACTTGAATTTACCAGTGGTGAACAGGCAAAGGTTCTATCAAATCTGCTTGGAGAATTTGGTTTTATAACAAGGAAAGTTGAACGAGGTGAAAAGTTTGTTGTATATATGAAAGAGGCTGAGGCCATTGCAGATTTTGTGGCTTTTGTTGGTGCAAACAAGAGTTTTTTAGAGATGCAAAATGAGATTATTAAAAGGGAAATGAGAAATAGTATTAATCGTCAAAGTAATTGTATTTCGGCAAACATCGATAAAACCGTACAAGCAAGTTTAATGCAAGTTCGTGCGATTGAAAAGATAGAAGAAACTATTGGAATTGATGGGCTTCCGGATTCGCTTAAAGAAGTGGCGAACCTAAGGATAAAAAACAAGGAATCGTCTTTATCGGATTTGGTGGCATTAAGTGGTAACGTATTGACAAAATCGGGTTTAAACTATAAACTTAAAAAGTTAATAGAAATTGCAGATAATTTATAATACACTAGGGGAGAAAATTATGGGAAACTTTGTCCATTTGCATGTGCATACGGAATATAGCCTACTTGATGGTGCAGCACGAATAGATAGGTTGGTAAAAGTGTGTAAAGAGTATGGTATGCCTGCGGTTGCAATTACAGATCATGGTAATATGTATGGATGTGTAACAATGTTTGATGCCTGTGCGAAGGCGGGGATTAAGCCAATATTCGGCTGTGAGTTTTATGTAGTTGACGATTTGCATGTAAAACAGGGGAAAAGTAAAAATGCCCATCTTGTTCTTCTTGCAAAAAATAGAACGGGTTATTTGAATTTGTGTAAATTAAACACCATTGCGTTCAGGGATGGCTTTTACTATAAGCCAAGAATAGATTATAAAACTCTTGCCGAGAACGCAGAGGGTATTGTTGCATTGTCGGCGTGTATAGCGGGTGATATCCCTCAATATATTCTTAACGGACAATACGATAAAGCCGAAGAGTTGATTTTGTGGTTTAAAGAGAAATTTGGCGAAGATTTTTATTTGGAAATACAAAATCATAGTATGCCAGAAGAACTTGCAGTAAATAAAAAACTAAGAGAATATTCTGTAAAACACGGAATAAAGCTTGTTGCGACAAATGATGTTCATTATATAAACAAGGACGATGCTATCACTCAAGATGTTTTAATGTGTGTACAGATGGGGAAAAATTATGACGATCCCGACCGATTAAAATTTCCAAACGATGAATTTTATGTAAAAACTTACGATGAAATGGCTAAGATATTCCCAAATGATTTAGAAGCGTTGGAAACCACTATTGAAATAGCAGAGAAGTGTAATTACAGCTTTAAAGAAGATCATATTGATGAAAATAAGTATATGTTTCCTCCATTCGTTCCGCCAGACGGGAAGTCGTGCGTTGATTATTTGTGGGAGCTTGTAAACGCCGGCAGTGTTAGAAGATATGGAGAGATTACTCCAGTAATAAAAGAGCGTATTGACAGAGAAATGGGCGTAATCGTGAATCAAGGTTTTGCTCAGTATTTTTTAACAGTATGGGATTATATTAACCAAGCAAAAACCATGGGCGTACCGGTAGGCCCAGGTCGTGGTAGTGGCGCGGGTTCGGTTGTTGCCTATTCGATAGGGATTACAAATATTGACCCATTTAAGTTTGATTTGCTGTTTGAAAGGTTTTTGCATACTGAGCGTGTAACAGCACCTGACTTTGATGTTGACTTTGCTGATGATAAACGTCAAGATGTAATTGATTACGTGAGAAATAAATATGGTGAAGACAAAGTCGTAAAGATTGTTACATTTGGAACAATGGCGGCAAAGAATGCAATTAAAGACGTTGGCAGAGTGCTTGGCGTTCCATATAGCGAGATGGATAAGGTTACTAAAAACATTCCAAACATTTCAGCAAAACATCACGATGTTATTCAAAAAGCTTTTGGTTTTTATCATCCAAAAGAAGGGGATAAAGATTTTGGCACTGATTATTCTGTACCAGAGCTTGTTGAAATGTACAACAATAACAATGATGTAAAGCGGGTTATTGATATCGCAATGAAGCTTGAAGGAATGCCACGTCAGTGTTCTACACATGCTTGCGGGGTAGTTATTGCGTGTGATAATCTTGAAAAGTTTATGCCTCTCAGTAGGAATGGTGATGACTTAACTACACAATATAGTATGACCGATATTGAAAGATTAGGCCACTTAAAAATGGACTTCTTGGGGCTTCGAAACTTAAATGATATTCAAAAAGCTGTTCAATATGTTAAAGAGAATTATGGTGTTGAATTAGATTTTGATAAAATGGGCTACGCAGACGCTGGTGTATATAAAATGCTTTCAAGCGGAAATACGAAAGCAATTTTCCAAGTCGAAAGTGGTGGTTTCCAAAAATTCTTGCGTGAATTAAAGCCAACCAGCATAGAAGACATTACGGCGGGGGTGTCGTTGTATCGTCCAGGTCCAATGGACTCAATCCCAAGATATGTGCACAATAAGCATAATCCAAAAGATGTAACCTATGATCACCCAATTTTGGAACCAATTTTGAATGTAACATATGGCTGTATTGTTTACCAAGAGCAAGTTATGAGAATCGTTCAAGATATGGCTGGTTATACATTGGGTCAGGCCGATATGGTTCGAAGAATGATGGGTAAGAAGAAACTTGAGGCGATGCAGAAAGAGAAAACGGTTTTCTTATTCGGGAAACCTGCGGAAAATGGCAAGCCTGCAATAGATGGGGCTATTAAACGTGGGGTGGATCAAGCGGTAGCAGAAAAAATTTGGGGCGAGATGGAAAGCTTTGCAAGTTATGCATTTAACAAGTCTCATGCTGCAGCATATTCAATAATAACTTATGAAACTGCATATTTAAAAACATATTATGAGGCCGAATTTTTAACTGCTGTATTAAATAACAGAATTACTAATGCCGATGAAATTAAAAACTACATTAACCATGCAAAAGACGAAAAAATTGAAGTATTGCCACCAGATGTTAACAAGAGTAAAACATATTTCAGTGTAAAAGACAAAAAGATACGATTTGGCCTTGCGGCTCTTAAAGGTGTTGGCGAATCGATGTGTGATATGATTGTTAAAGAACGTGAAGAAAATGGCGAGTTTAAAGACTTTGGTGATTTTCTTGGGAGGTGCTATCAATATGGCGTTAACAAGAGAGTTATTGAAAGTATGATATTCAGTGGGGCGTTTGACTGTTTTGGAGTTAATCGTTCGGTACTATACGCGGTATATGACCAGGCGCTAAAACAAGTTTCAGAAGTAAAAAAGAAAACAAGTCTTGGTCAGTTATCTTTATTTGGAGACAATGAAATAATAGATATAAATTATCCAAATCTTCCAGAGTATGATAATTTTCAAAAATTAAAGAAAGAGAAAGAAATCATTGGGATATACATATCTGGTCATCCTCTTGATGCTTATCGGGACAGGTTTGCTCAATATGATTTTAATTCATCTATGCTTGAATCAAGTGAAGATGACGAGAATACAAGCTTAACAGAGGACGATCAATCGGTTTCATTTGATTATGGTATTGAAGATGGTGCAAAAGTTACAGGTGGTGGAGTAATTACTTCAATTAGGAAATCATACACAAAAGCAGGCAATAAGGCTATGGCAGTAATAGAAGTCGAAGATCTTTACGGTACTTTTACTTCAATGCTATTCCCAAAACAATATGATAAAGTCAAAGACGATCTGGCATTAGATAAAATTATCACAATAACAGGAAAGGTTAATATTAGAGATGGAGAAAAGCCAATAATTCTTTCCGAAAAAATAGACTTTTGGGATATCGATATGGAAGGGAATAGTGTGGCGTCGAATACGAACATTGATGATAAAATGCAAGAAAAATTGGTTGCTCAAAAATTATACTTAAAGTATAATATAGAAGATGATAATTTAAATAATGAAATAATGTCAATTCTATCACTAAAAGATGGAGAAACTCCAGTGTATGTGCAATCAAATGGTAAAATGTTTAGTATGAATGTTTCGGTTACGCCAACTACTGCAATGATTTCCGAATTGGTTGCAATACTTGGAGAGGGCAATTTAAAAATTGTATAAAGAGGTTAATATATGAAAAGAATTGGAATATTGACAAGTGGTGGTGATGCGCCTGGTATGAATGCTTGTATTAGAGCCGTTGTAAGAAGTGCGGTTGCAAGGGGACATGAAGTTGTTGGAATTTTATCGGGGTATCAAGGCTTGATAGAAGGAAAAACTATTAAATTGGGTCTTCGAGATGTTGGCAATATAATTCAAACAGGTGGAACAATATTAAAGACTTCAAGGTGTGCCGAATTTATGACACTTGCAGGCATAAAAAAGGGAATTGCAACAATAAAAAAAGAGAAACTTGATTGTCTGATTGTTATTGGAGGAAATGGAAGTTTAACTGGTGCTCTGGAACTTAAACAAAATGGCATTAATGTGATTGGGATCCCAGGAACCATTGATAATGACCTTGGGTATACCGATGTAACACTAGGCTTTGATACGGCAGTTAATACAGTTACAAATTTGTTAAATAATGTAAGAGATACATCAAATGCACACGAAAGAGTTTCTGTCGTTGAAGTTATGGGCAGGCATTGTGGTGATATAGCACTATTTTCAGGAATAAGTGCCGGTGCTGATGCAATTATCATTCCAGAAGTGAAAACCGATATTGATAAAATTTGCAATAAACTTTTAAAAAGTGCAGAAACGGGAAAACTTGGTTCGATAGTTGTTGTAGCTGAAGGTTCTGGTAAGGCTCAGATAATAGCAAGTGAAATTGAAGAACGTACCGGACTTGAATCAAGGGGGGTTGTAATTGGACATCTTCAAAGAGGGGGAAGCCCAAGTATGGCGGACCGTTTGTTTGCTTCCAGACTTGGTGTATTTGCTGTTGATTTGGCTGAGAAAGGGCAATATGGCGTGGCACTAGCAACGCTTGCGGGTAAAATCAAGGCGGTAGACTTAAAAACTGCTCTTGACACTCCAAACACTTTTGACAGTGCAACTTATGAGATTAATAATAGTATTTCAATTTAGAGAGGCTTGAACAATTTGAATAATAACGACAATGAGATAAAATTTATTAAAGGTCGTAGTAATGATTCTGAAGTCTTAGTTGACTTATTTAAAAAGGGTCGTTACTACGATGCTTTTTATGGTTTAAAAAGATTAGAAAAAAGTGAACAAATAAAATTTTTGCCACTTGTGGCAGAAGCGTACGCGAAACTAAACAAATCAGATTATGAGGCAAATGCCTTATTGAAACTTTTAATGAATAGTGAAGGTATGAAGAATGAGAATGGACTTGATAAAAGAGTAATTGCACTAAGGCTGAGTGATTATTACACTTATAAAGGTGAAAAAGTTCAGAGATTGTCTTTTTCATATAATGATACCCAGTCGAATGGAAAAACGACTCGACAACGAAACAGTCAAAAAACGGGAGATATAATCAAATTTCAAATAAAAGAAAGCAACGGCAATGAGGCAAGTACTCTTCAATTGCTTGATGAAGAATGTAATATTTATAAAAAAAATAATATAAGAACCGATTATGGAACCTATATTTGTAGTCGTGCGACATCGCTTGCACTTGCTGGGAAGTATAACAAAGCAATATCTGTGTTACAACAAATAAAAAAAGGGGAACCTAGTTATTTAGAGTCAAGAAATATTTTGATTGCGGTTTTAATAGATTCTAGTAAGGTATTACAGGCGTCAGAAATAGCAATTGAATTGATAAAAGAAAACCCTGATGAGTTTATTGCACTTTTTGCGATTAATACGGCACTAAATTTGTCTATAAATACCGATAATATTTTGAATGCGCTAATGGAAATTGAAGGAAAAACTGGTGCACAATGTTCGGTTTTAAGAGCAAATGCATT
>JAGBBI010000210.1 GCA_017938565.1 Clostridia bacterium | reverse complement strand
TTCTCTGTAATATGCGGTGTTAAAGATAGACGGAGAACAGAAAGTTTCTGTTACAAGATAATGTTGACGGTCATAAACTTTGCCGTTACGGTCTACAACTTTCCACCCTATATCATAAATTAAGGGCTTTGCGATAGCGGCTTTTTGTCTTTCGCTCTCCGTTTTTGCTATTTCGTAAACTTTGGGCAGTGTTGCGGTTTCACAGTCTAATACTAAATACTTTTTTACTTTTGCCATTTGGCATACCTCTCTTTCTCCCTTTCGGGTATGTCTTATTATATCATATAGGGAAGTAAATGTCAATAGGAAATTAAAAGAATTTTTTAGTTTAGGTCTACACTTTGCGGCAAGGTCAAAGTGTAGATACATCTACACTTTAATTAAAGTGTAGACCCCAAAAAGAAAGAGAGAGGGAATTTCTTCCCTCTTTTTTAATCCCAATATGTTATATCATATCCCTCGTCAATGTACTGAAGAAACTCCTCTTCGGTTAAGGATTTGATGATAACAGTACAGTCTGCCTTAAACTCTTCTTCTTCCTCTTCGGTGGGGTCTTCTTCGTGCCATCCATTTATGAGGTATCCATAACTATCAAAAATATCTTGACGCATTTCATCCTCGTCAAATTCTATTTCTTTGGAAGATACATATATATCTCTTGTATCTGTCCCACAATAGGGACTACTCGTTTCTACATAGTAATAATACTTCATTATAACCCCCTTAAAAACTCAATTAAGTCAACAGTAGTGGGGTCAACCGCGATGCAGTTCTCATATCGCTCAAATTTCTGTCTTACATCCATATTATCATCAATAAGGATATTAAGGCACTCGTCATCCCTAAACTTTGCCTTATTAGTCCCATACTGTACAAGGTGGATTTCATCATAGCCGAAGCCATAGCTCGCAAGCCATTCCTTCTTAGCTCGTCTTGTAGCGGTCTTGTAGCTTGGAGTGCTATCCATTCCTAACCACGACACCACAACGACATCACCACCACGGGCACGCAGGTCGATGAGCGTATCAGCCAACTCCATCATATCCCACATAGGATTAGCGTCAAGATAGGGGGTGGGGTCTTCGGCTCTTAACTTCTCCAACCAATTCGGCACTCCGTAGAGGTCAGCGACAGTTCCATCCATATCAAATAAAATTCTTTTCTTCATTTCGTTTATTCCTGTCTCTCTTTCAGTATAGATATTATATCATATATTAAAGGAAAAGTCAATAAAGAAAAGTCTACACTTTAGATTTATTAAAGTGTAGATTAGCCTACACTTTCAATATAGTAGGCGCGCAAAGTGTAGACCCAAGAAAAAAAAGAGAGAGGTAGTTGCCTACCTCTCATTTAATTTTAATTTTAGATAAAAGTCCAACCTATTCTAACATCAATGATACCGACTTTTTCATTGTCCTCAAAATCTGAACGCGAGCGTCCATCCTCAAGGGCGAAAGAGGTGGTTTCATTAACTTTTAGCCAAGCAGTGCCAGAGTTCATTTCGTAGAAAATAGAACCATTAAGAAGTGTTTGATATGTTGTTTCAGTTAGAACCTCGTCATTTCCGTCCATACAGTCAAATACTTCTACCATTTTACTTTACCTTCCTTATCTCAAATCTATTCATTACAAGTGCGACAGTTGCGAGTTCGTGGGTGGTACTTACTCTTGCGAATACTTGTGCACACTGCGGACGAATGGTGTATATACGGATTACTCCGTTTACCTTATAAATGTAGTAGTAG
>JAGBBI010000209.1 GCA_017938565.1 Clostridia bacterium | reverse complement strand
GGTTCATAGGTATTGAAAAAGAACGCTTTTTTTACGATATAGCACGTTCTCGAATAGCCATATAAAACAAAAATCTCTAAAAATTAGATAAAAATCTCTAAAAATTAGTGAAAAGAGCTTGACACTTTCAAAATTATGATGTAAGATAAATATACAATCGTATATATACGAACAATATAAAACAGGAGGCATAGGTATGAACAAACAAAGAATTTTGCAAAAAGCAGAAGCGAATGAAGAGATGACGGTAGCCGAAATTAGGGCATATCAAAAGATGGTAAAGCCGCAGAAACAAGTATACGGAAAATATGGTTCTATGGCGAAACAGTATCTTGAAGAGCATAATATCGGGAAACTGATGTCTCTTGCAGGAAATCTTCCCGAATACTTACACGGTGTGGATAAGAGAGCAGGCGAACTTTATGATGTTATGTATGCTCAACTATCCAAAATGGACGAGTATAAGAGAACGGGCGATTATATTGTAGACGTTCAAAGAGAGAGTGCTATTCAAAAGATTATTGAAGAAACAATACTTGCTCAAATTATTTACGAAACGGAATAAGGAGAAAGAAAAAATGAAAGTGATTGGTATGATTTTTAGAGTTATCGGCGCAGGGGTTATGATTGTCTTAAACGGAATAGGTAATTTCATTGGACTATTGATAGCGTTGATATGTGGAAGCAAATAACAAATAATAAAATATCGTAAGTGCCATTGGCATAATTACGAATGCGAAAGGGTGTTGGTAATTATGCCACACCCTTTATAAATTAAAGGAGGGAAAAATGGCAAAGGCAAGGATGCGTTCAATATATGAAGCATTAGCGTTAATTAAGAAAATGGATTCAGAAACTGCATTGACTTACAACAGTATAAGAAAACTTTGTTTAGACAATAAAGTTAAACATTTTAGGTCAGGGAAAAAAATTATATTAAACTATGACGATTTGCTTCGTGTCGTAGGAATAGAAGAAGAGGTATAAATAATGGCAACAATCATTAGAAGAGACGGTAAAAAAGGTGTTACATATAAAATTCAAGTTGCGGTAAAAGACGTGGGTTTGGGTAAAATGGTAACGAAAAGCACAACTTGGAAACCTGAAAAGGGTATGACGGAAAAAGACATAGAAACTGCGTGTACAATATTTGCTAATGAATTTGAAAAGCAAGTTATAGCTTCGTTTACGTCTGCTGAAAGCGAAAAATGTAATGTGAATATAACATTTAGAGAACTCGCAAAAAAATGGTTAAATCGTTCCGAGAAAATCTTTGAAGAGGGTTATATAGGTTTAGTTGAACAAAGTTTGGATATTGTTTTACCAATGATAGGTGGATATAAAGTTAGCAATATTACTCCAAGTATTGTTCAAGCGGTATTTGACAAGATTGATGAACTGAAAATCAAGAACTACTATATAACCCCTAAAAAAAATTTAAGGACGATACTTGAACGACAAGGAATTTCGTTTGTATGGCTGAGGAATGAAACCGAATTAAATTGTGCAACACTAAGTCGCGTTTACAATGGAAAAAATATTGGTATTAAATTTGCCAAAATGTTTGCAGAAGTATGTAAAATGGACATTGATAGGCTTTTTGACGTTGAAATAACGTATCGAGATTACGCAAAAGCAACTATAAAAAGATTTAAGACAGTAATATATAATGTTTTGTCGTATGCTGTGCGTTTAAGAATTGTAAATGAAAACTATGCAAGTTCAAAATTTGTTGATATGGGAAAAAGGGAAAGGAAGCCAATTCAATGTATGGACGAAGAAGAACTTAGTAAATTTTATAATGCTTTATGCAAGGTTGAAAACATACAATGGCGTGTAGCGATAAAAACTGCTCTCCTAACGGGAATGCGACGTGGAGAGTTATGTGGGCTAAATTGGGATGATGTTGACTTTGAAAAGAAAAAAATTTACATACAACGTTCATATTCGGAGCAACCAAGACACGGTGTAAGATTAAAAGGTACAAAAACTATTGGTTCAACAAGACTCATAACAATTCCTGATATATTAGTTGAGGAACTCAAAACATATAAGGAATGGTATGATGAAAGACGAGAGTTATGGGGAGATGCTTGGGAAGAAAGTGGTAGTGTGTTTATTCAAAAAAATGGAAAGAGGATACACCCTGCAAACATCAAATTATGGGTTTCAAAAACGTGTGTTTTAGCAGGAATTAAACATTTTTCAGTTCATAGTTTAAGACATACAAATATTACTTTGCAAATAATGGCAGGTGTTCCGGTCACTACTGTTGCAGGACGAGCAGGACACGTAAAGACAAGTACGACAACTGATACTTATGCTTACTACATCCAAAGTTCGGATAAGTCGGCGGCTCAGACGTTAAATAATATATTTTCTAATGTAATAGAGGGAAAAAATAATGTATAGCATCCGTGAAAGAAAGAACAAAGACGGCAGTATTTCGTATAGCATACAAGTCAAAATTATTGGCTTCGATGGAAACGAAATACAAAGGGCGAAAACTTGGAAACCGACAAATAAATTGACCGAAAAACAAGTAAAAATTGCAGTAATCAGAATTGCAAAAGAGTTTGAATCGGAAATAGTAGATAAATTTGCGGGTAGGACAAAGGCAAAGTTTAGTCAAGATACTTTTTTTGATGAAGTAGCAATGATGTGGCTGGAGAATATCAAAGAAAAAAGAACTGCGAGTTATTATGCTTCATCAAAGAATGGTCTTATGAAAATTCTTCCATTGATAAGTGTATATAGAATAAAAGATTTTAATCCATCATTAGTGGAAGAGTTAAACGAGAAGATTGATGGAATGAAAACTACACGTTATAAGATTTCGGCTAAACCATTTTTATATGATTTAATACGTCAAAAATACGGGTATAAATATTTCAAAACATTTAGTGCTGAAATAGACGTACCAAGAGGAACATTAAAAGATGCCGTAAAAAGCAATAGGACTTCTTATGATACAGCAAAAAAGATTGCAGTAGGATTAGATGTGCCGTTGGAAGAAATATTTAATGTGAAATCGGAAGAAGTATCTTATAAATCTTCGTACTATGAAACAATGAAAAAGGTAATTAGAGGAACATTGGATTACGCAGTTAAACTTGGTGTAATAGAGAGAAATTACGCAAGCCGTTTATATATAACGACAAGGCATAAGGATGCAAAAAAGATAACGTCTCTTACTAAGGTTGAGGTCGGCAAACTAATAAGTCAATGTCAAAAGATGGATATAAGGAAGCGTTTGGCGCTTATGTTTTTACTAATGACAGGGGTAAGAAAAGGAGAGATTTGCGGATTAAATTGGTCAGACATCAATTTTGAACAAAAGGTTGTAAGTATTAAAAGGCAATATGAAGCAGTATCAGGCTTAGGACTAATAATTACTAAACCTAAAACGCTGACATCATATCGAGATTTTACCATATCAGATTGTTTAATTGAATTGTTTATAGAATATAGGAATTGGTATGATAAAAAGAAAGAAGAAGTTGGGAATAAATGGGAAGGTGTTGATGATGCTATATTTATCGGAAGATATGGTAAGAGATTACATCCAACAACAATAAGAAATTGGTTTGATGAAGCCTTAGAGTTGGCAGGTATAAAACATTATTGCGTTCATAGTCTTAGACATACAAATGTAACTCTTTTACTTGATGCTAATGTACCTGTTGTTACAGTTTCGCAAAGAGTAGGGCACGCTAAAAGTACAACAACATTAAATATTTATGCTGACCACTTAGTAGAAAGCGATAGAGAAGCATCGAATAAATTAGGCGATTTCTTTGAAAAGGTCGAAAAAAAGAGTTGACAATATGTGTATATATACGAAGTAAATTGATTGAAATAATTTCAGTTATATGCTATAATAAAGATAATAATACGGAAAGGTCTTTATTATGCCAAGAAGAAAAGAAGATACAATGCTAAGAGTAGCTCGTAGAAAGTACGAAGAAAAAAATAAAGTAGAACGCAAGAACAAAAGCGGAAACTTTCAAACTATGATACCGAGAGCTACTCTTGAAGAAATCAACGGCTTCTTAAAAGAAAACAACATAACAAAAGTGCAGTTGATAATTGAGGGTTATAATACTCTTAAAGAGAAAAAGGTTAAATAGGGGAAGTTTATGACAAATGATGTAAAAATTAGTTATGACGGCTTATGGAAACTCTTGATTGAGAAGAAGTTAAAAAAACAAGAACTGAGAGTTCAGGCAGGTTTAACACACTCTGTTATCACAAAACTAAATAAAGAAGAAACGGTGCATTTAGACGTTCTTCTTAAAATTTGTAAATTATTGGACTGCGACATAAAGGATATAGTTGAGATACGTAAAAATATAAAGGAAGATTAAATGCTATGTGGAGGAGTATATGGACAAGCAAAGAATAT
>JAGBBI010000208.1 GCA_017938565.1 Clostridia bacterium | reverse complement strand
CCAAATAATTTGTGGGTCTGGTCGAAGTAAAACAACATCCCCCCAGCGCTCCAACTTTTCACCTTTCCCCGTGGCGAGTACTTCAAAATCTTTCCATTCTTTATTTACTTTCATCTTTATAAATCCTAATAGTTATCTAAAATTGTTTGCATATCAATAATATCTGCGGTTACCACAATCCCAACAGGTAGCTCTGTATACGCCCCTGTCGGGGTAATTATTACCGTAGAAAGCTTTCTGTTTTGTTGAAACATATATAAAACATTGTCAATTGTCGCTTTTTCACTTACGACTTCATAATGATTACCTACGTCCAACACAGCAAGAGCATCAACGACCCTCTTATTCATCATAACATTTAAATCTTCACCATCAATAACCGCTTTACCCACAGCATCAATAAGCATTTTACGATTAATTACACCAACAAGAGTTCCTTTTAAATAGACCGGAACGTTGCTATAGCCTGTCTTATAAAGTTCCTTCATTACATCGGCAAGCTTCACCTCGCCCTCTGCAATAAAAACACTTCTGTTTACAACCGACTGCATCGCAAGAGGCGGAGTTGTTATCATTCTTACAATGCTTTCCATTTGTTCAACAATGTTATCGTGAGGTTCTGCAATTACCTCATCATTGCTTCGGTGCACTATGGCATTTCGAAGCCTTCCAAAATCAATCAGGTCATCTTCGTATTTTTTTACAATCGAATTAATGGATGCAGCTTTTCTGATTACATCAGAATAACTTAGTGCTGGCTTAAAATTGTAAATATCACGAATACATTTGTCAAGCCTGTTGTATGCGGTAATAAATCTACCCGCATTTGATTTAATATCCATTCCCATTGGAATCCCTCCAATACTTTTACATAATATGTCGTTAGTATAACATATAATTAAATTTTTTCAAAGACCTTTTTAACAAATTGTTGAAAACTTAGTTCAAAAACCTTGATATTTTTTAAGCTTTGGGATATAATAATTAAAGCTGTGCTAGGTGGGGAGTTAGTGGTGCCCTAATCCTACAATCCACTATTAGTAGGGCTGAATGCTTTTCTAGGTATTTTATATGGAAGGCTGAACAAAACAAGCGATGTTGATTCCAAGGTCTTGTGCAATAGCAGTTTTATGAACCGTGTCAGAGCCTGACCGCAGCAGCACTAAATATCATTTGCTATGTGCCACAAGGAAGCTTTGGCGGAGTTGGCTATTTTGTCCCCGCTTCGGTGTAGAGTATCGAAAAAAGATGCACAGCTTTTTAAGTATTTTAAACGCTTAGTGATTTTCACTAAGCGTTTTATTTTATTCGTCTTCACCAAATTGAGATTTTCTATCTCTTTTCTTATCAATTTTAATATATCTTAAATTTTTTACATAGATTGGATTATGTTGATATCTTGTCCATTTTTCAGAACCCACAAGCGATGAATATGGAACCAAGACCTCCCCCGGATACATTATTTTTTCAATCACCATTCCATCGGAATTTCGCTCTTCTTCCACAAATCGCTCAGCAATATAAGCACTTTTTGTTCTTTTTGAAACTTGAGATCTTTTTATCTCACTTTCTACTAAGCATTTTTTTGAATCAATTGTCTGTATAATTTCATAAACCGTTTTTGTATTGTCATAATGCTCAATTTCATATTCCACGACAGTTTCAAGCGCTTCATCACCCAAATCTAATTTATATTCTCTTTTACAGGAATAGAAGTAAATTTTAGCATTTATAAAATAGCTATCATTTCCACTTTTGTTCTGCATATTTAGTTGTACAGAATAATACGGAAGCTTTCTTTTCAAATCCTCAAACCTTGCAATGTCAACTATGTTTTTACCTTCCTCATCTTGTTCATATACAAAGACATATCCTTGTTTTATGTACTCATTGATTTCAGGCATAAGCATTTTTATCATTGAAATACTTAACATATATTAGCCTCCCATTTCTTCGATTTGTTATTATAGCATTTAGCATATAACTTGTCAAGATAGATTGTAAACCGTGCTATTGACAAGAGGTAATTTTATGATATAATGAGATAAATAAAACTGGAGAAAATAAATGAAAACATATAATATTGGTATTTTGGGCAACCGGATTCAAATACAAGAGATACAAGATTCACTTAAACAATATGTTTACTCACAGAACTCTTCACAATACAACTTTATCGCAATTTTACCATCAACTTACGCACATTTCAACCGAAAGATTTCAGAGGTGTTATCTTCGTATGATTTAATTATTGCACTTGATAGTTTTGTTGAAGAAGTGAATACTTCAACATTGGATTTAATTCGTCGTGCAAATTATGAACAACCTGAATTGAAAAATAAAATCAGACTTTTCATAGAGCAAACGAACTACAATGCCTATCACTTATTGGACAAAAGGAATTTTGAAGACTACTCCGAAATTGTTAACAATCTCAATGAAGTAAATTATTGTCTGCACGACCATATGAACGAAAATTTCAATATTGCAACCATGCAACTTTTAGAACAATTATAAAATACCGCATAACCCAGATTGAACTCTAGAGTTTTGTCGGTTTAGTATAATTTTCTCTTGCGATGTTTACGCATTTAAGATATAAAATAAAAACCATATTAGGGCGAACTAATATGGTTTTTTATTTAAGCATTTGAAGAATTATTACTATCTACAATATGTTGTTTAACAAATCGAGATAATATATTTTTATCTCCAAACTTTTTGTAAGTTTTGTAATCTTTACTTTTATGTACGTTATCCACAACAACCTCACCAACATAAGGCATTTGAACGTTAGGGTTATTTGACACTATTGATGCTCTTCTGCGCAATATCTCATCATCAATGTCTCTCCATTCTTCTTCAAACAAACAATATTTTTTTGTGATTCTGGTTATTGTAAAGTCTGCTATTTCGCATACACTTTCACCAGTTCCATCATCAACATTTCGCTCAAGCGAAACCGTTGTTATACCACCATTTGTTTTATAAGCTCCAGAATATGATATTGAAAATCCATCTTTAATAGCAACAATATCAAACATTAAAGAACCATTAATGGAAAGTTTATCTATTGCATAACCTTTAGCCTCCAGTTCGGATAACTCTGGTATCAGCATTTTAATTAATGAAATAACTCGCTCTTGCACCTTTTAAATCCCCTTTGCCCTTTTGTTGTTGTCAAATCCGTATAAAATAAATAATGCCGACTTGCTACAACAACTAAGCAAGTCGACATATTAAATCTTAACTAAAATTACTTAATAATTTTAGAAACGACACCTGAACCAACTGTTCTGCCACCTTCACGAATAGCGAATCTTAATCCTTCTTCGATAGCGATTGGAGAAATTAGTTTAACTGTCATTGTTACGTTATCGCCAGGCATAACCATTTCAACACCTGCTGGAAGTTCAATAGAACCTGTAACGTCAGTTGTTCTGAAATAGAATTGTGGACGATAGTTATTGAAGAATGGAGTATGACGTCCACCTTCTTCTTTTGTTAGAACGTAAACTTCACCAGAGAATTCTGTGTGTGGTTGAATTGAACCTGGTTTGCAAAGTACTTGACCTCTTTCGATGTCAGTTCTTTGGATACCACGAAGTAGAACGCCTACGTTGTAACCAGCAAGAGCTTCATCAAGAAGTTTTCTGAACATTTCGATACCTGTAACAACTGTGCTTTGTGTTTCACGGATACCAACAATTTCAACTGGGTCATTTAGTTTTAGCACACCTCTTTCAACTCTACCAGTAGCAACTGTACCACGACCTGTGATTGTGAATACATCTTCAACTGGCATTAGGAAAGGTTTGTCCTTATCACGAACTGGTTCTGGGATGTAAGTATCAACTGCATCCATAAGTTCGAAGATGCACTTAGAAGCCTCTCCATCAACGTTTCCAGTGTTAGCAGCTTCAAGAGCCAATAATGCTGATCCCTTAATGATTGGAGTGTTGTCACCATCAAAACCATATTGGCTTAGAAGTTCACGAATTTCCATTTCTACAAGTTCAAGTAGTTCTGGATCGTCAACTTGGTCGCACTTGTTCATAAATACAACGATTTTTGGAACACCAACCTGACGAGCAAGTAGGATGTGTTCTTTTGTTTGAGGCATAGGACCGTCAGAAGCGGCACAAACAAGGATAGCTCCGTCCATTTGAGCAGCACCTGTGATCATGTTTTTAACATAGTCAGCGTGTCCTGGGCAGTCAACGT
>JAGBBI010000207.1 GCA_017938565.1 Clostridia bacterium | reverse complement strand
TAAAAAATTCTTGTTTGAACTTGATGCTAAAACATATGCAAATGCTGAAAGAAAAAGACGTAAGCAAGCAGAAGAGTTGTTTAAACAAGGAGATAGTGAAGGCGCTTATAAAATGCTTGATAAAGCAGATGCTTTACAAAGTCACGCCACTTGTCAAACAATAAAGAATAAATACCGCAAATAAAATAAGCCCCGATTATCGGGGCTTTTCTATTATAACAAATTAATGTTAAGTTCATCAACAAGTGAATTTATGTCTGTTTCATATGCACCACACTTTTTAAGAGGGTTCTTCAACACCATTGGCTTAAGTACTAGGGTATCAACCTCAAACCCTTCAGGCACTGCTGCAAGAATTTTCTCTCTTCCCTTTTCCATAACGGTTTCATTAACACAGGCAAAATTACCGTCTTCATTTTCAATAAGTGACTTACAATTAAGGCACATCTTTTTAATAAGGCTATTACTGCCTTCGGGGAGTTCTGCTCCCGTAAATCTACAAAATTTTCCCATAAATCAATATTTAAATTATTCTACTTTTGTCCAATCTTTTATTCTTGGGTTACATTTATATGTTCCCGGAGTCAATCCGCCCTTATCTGTATAAAAAATAAGAAGACTAAATAGATATTCCATATTATTGGTTATATCTTCATAAAGGTCAACGAAGTGATTATGCATTTCAATAGGGAACTTTCTACCATCATAGTCATCTTCGGTCCCTGGTATTGCATCTTGAAAATGTCCAAGAATCAACGCAATATCTTCTATTGGGTAGTTACCACCCCACGGACCATATTGGTCAATACCCCACCCAATTCTTCCGTTTCTTGAGTCACCATCAAAAACAAAACTCTCAAACTTTATTGCTTGAAGAAGTTTTATGTGCTCTTCGGTTAGTGTAATTTTCTTTAAAGCCATTTTACAGTATATTATTATATTATTTTCTAAATTGTTTATCACCTGATAGGTTAATAATTAGTTCACTGTTTCTAGCAAGTTCTTCTATCGTTTTGCTATCAGTATAAGACATTACGCTAACAAGAAAACTTTTCATATTATCAGCCCATTTGCTAATGTTATACTCAATAGGTACAGGCCTTGAAATACCCTCAGCGGTTGTTGTTCCCTTTCCTCCTGTTTCTTTCTGAGCCCTCTTTGTACTCATACCATAATATTCTCTATATGGTTTTCTTTTTCTCATTTTTGCCAAAGATGCAGTAACTTGTGCAATTTCTTCCTTATACTTTTCGTAGTCCTGAATCATATCTCTCAATGCATTTTCAAAACCATTGATTTTGTCAAGATATACTTTTTCAGGAATTGCGTCTGTCATATTAAGGTTATCAGGGTGCATATACCCCACATTGCCACAAGCCTCCCAAGATTTAGCAAAAATGCTACCACTCATAACAAGGTCTGCACCAAGAGCAAGGCATTTTTGTATGTCATCAAAGTTAGCAATGCCACCATCAGCAATAATCTTAGTTGGAGCAGGTCTTCCAAATTCAATTTCCCATCTTTCTTTCTCCATCCTAAGTTCATCAAGAAGAGTTGCTGTTGGATAATGTACGCCTACATTTGCTGATGTAGTACAGCGGCTCCCTGTTCCAATACAAGCGCGAAGATAATCAATTCCTGCATCGGCATAATAAACGTATGCGTTTGGATTGGCAACATTACCTGTCATAATAATCATTTGCTGTTTATAATGATGCTTCAAATACTTACAAACCTCATAAAGACGGTTCATCGTTCCGTGTGCGATGTCTATACAAACATACGCAGTTTTCCCTTTAAGGTCAACAAATCTTAAAATATCTTCAGCCTCATTGAGTGAAAAAGACGCAAATGCCTCAAACATAATTTCCAAACGCTTTTCTACGTCTACAGTACGAGGTACCACACACATAAGTTTTTCATTCAACCAAGTTTTATAATTATGTTCGTTGGTAACAGCACCCATAGGAGAAACAATTACAGGGTAAAAGTCGTTATCCATATTAGGGAATTTTACATATGGATTACACTCTGCACGATGATTAATAAATGAAATATCTGCCTGAACAATGTTCACATCGGATAACTCATATCCTACTTTTCTTAGTTTACTTAATGTCATATCTGTTTAATTAAAGTTTACACTTAAATATACAAAAATATTTTTATAAAACAAAATGCGATACTAATGATGATTTAGTATCGCAATTGCAAATTCAACGTGTTTATCTGTTATACCCCACATAGGGTCAATATGTACAAGATGCGGAGACTGCTCGTCCGTAAAATCAGTTCTATCGTCAATAATTACGAAATTAGTACATTCTGGGTGTGCAGCAAGCCAAGCATCAACCTCAGCACCACGGCTGTATTCGTATGTCTCTTCGTAATTTTCGTTGAAGTAATCGTGCTTAGATAAATTTCTCCATATAAACTCTGGAGTATTATCAATTACAAAATTCTCATCGAGGCCCATTCTGCCAAGTCTCATCTGGGTTCCATACCAAGAAATTCTCCAGTCACTTGAAACAACAACCTTAGCGCCCGTTTCTTCACATATTCGGATAATCCTATCTACACATAACGGGTCAAGGTCTCCCTCTTGCCCATTCAAATTACCAGGATTCCTTTCATCGGTGTACCACTTTGTGTAATTAAGTACACCGTCTATGTCAAGAAATATTACTTTCATTATTAAAAATCTTTAAGTTTTTTCTTTTGTTCGTCTGTTAACTTGTTTGGTAATTTATGGTTAATAACAACTGCATAATCACCAACAATATTTGGATTATTAGGGTGTGGCATACCCTTACCCTTAAAGACAAATGCTTTTCCGTGAGGTGTTAACTCAGGAGCATCTACTACAACTTTCGTGCCATCAATTGCCATATATTCTTTCTTGAAACCCAAAAGGCATTCATTAAATGGTACGTCATCATAATGAATGAGGTTTATTTCATCGGGTCTTGTATAATATGAATGTGCATAAATGTGTACAATAATATGTAAATCTCCATTTTGCCCACCACCATTAGGCTCATTTCCCATACCAGGAATGTTAATAATCATACCATCTGACAGCCCTTTTGGGAAATCTATCGTCTCCGTAACAGTCACAGATTCTAAGCCACTACCATTACAATGCGAACAAGGTGTAGTAATTTTTTTACCGGTTCCATTACAGTGTTGACAAACCGTTTGAAACGTTTGAAAAGCATTTGGGCCTAATTGAATATGTTTAGTTATCATACCGCTTCCTTGGCACTGAGGGCAGATAGAAGATTTTCCATCCGCTGAGCCTGTACCATTACAATGCACACAAGATTTTTGGCGCGTAAAAGAGATTTTTTTCTCACCACCAAAATACGCTTCTTCTAAAGTCATTGAAATGTGAGTTTGTATATTTGACCCGCGATTTATTTTTTGCCCTCCGCCTCTGCCGAACATTCCATCAAACATACTACCAAAGCCACCTCCGAAATCCCCGGCCATATTCCTAAACATTTCAAATGGGTCGAAGCCATCTGCATTAAATTCAAACCCACCGTTATCATACATCTGTCTTTTTTGTGGGTCAGAAAGCACTTCATTTGCTTCTGCTATTTCCTTGAACTTTTGCTCGGCATTTTTCTTTTCTTCAACACTACCATTGGCCCATCTATCAGGATGATATTTCATTGCCAATTTGCGATATGCTTTTTTTATTTCATCTTCACTTGCGTCTTTTGAAACACCAAGAATATCGTAATAATCTTTCTGTTCTGCCATAGTTTTTTATTTTTTCTATTCTTGCTCGTGGCAAATATACAAAAAAATATTGTACTAACCAAACTATTTATATAAGAATAAAATCGTTTATAATATAATGCATCAAAATATAAAAAACAATAATGTGAAATCTCTTGGCGCTAAATTATATAGTGCCAAGTATTATGATTTTATGTTATACAAAGGTGAAACTGCATATCAGGATTTAAATGATTTATCTAATATGTCCATTGCGGATTTTTCAAGCCTTAACATAGTAAGTGGTATATTATATTCTACCATTATGTGGAGTGGTGCCACAAATAATGGCGTAGAAATGAATGATATTGGATTTACCGGTATGGATAATGGTTTAATATCGTTCAAAAAAGACCGAATTACCAACGAACAATTTCTTGAATTGCTGATTAATAGTCAATACACTATAGAATCAGGAGATACGCGTTTGTTTCTCACACCTGTTACAGGGAATACACAGAAATATGATTATCCGATGTATTTGGTGGAAACAGATGACGAAAGATATATTGTTTGTAAAGGGGGATTCTATCAAGGATTTTTCAAACTCTTCGGCCACGATTATCAGGTTCTTCCTAATAAAATTGATAATGAGTGGTTTATGCATTTTGAAATTAGGCCTCGTAGTGATTATGATGTTACTGAAAAATTAGTGAACTATCAGCGTCCAAACAATAATGGCATTTTCTTTTTTATGGGTACTCGTGCCGAAAATAAATTTTGGCCTTTTTATAAAACAGATAGCGGTGTAACATCTAATTT
>JAGBBI010000206.1 GCA_017938565.1 Clostridia bacterium | reverse complement strand
TAACCTTTTTTTACTACCTCTATTTTCATTTGCACAAATAGGGCAATTGTTTCCTCTTACGTGGTCTTGTGGATATTGCCAAAACTCCCCGTGTTTTGGACATATTATACATATTTTCTCTTTTGAACCACGATATTCTACTTTTGAATAATCATACTTTTCACCGTGCCTTTTCTGTGCCTTCTCTATGAATTTATTTAAATTATCTTTCATATGTTTGATTTACTATTAATAATTCCTTTATAAATATACATTTTTAATGAAAAAAAACAAAACTTTTCTAAAAAATATACTATACACTATTTATATTCAGAATGAATAATAAATTAAAACTAAACATTCAGAACGAATAATAAATTAAAACTAAATATTTAAAATTATGAGCGATTTACTTTTAAAAATGCCTAATACATACGAACCTCTAAGAAAAAATAGATTCGTATTCCGTTTCCCAGCAGACCTTGGTATTCAAGAGTGGACAGTAGAGTCAGGAAAGCGTCCTTCACTTAACCAAAACGCTACTGAAATACAGTTCCTTAATACATCTACTTGGGTACTTGGGCGTTACACTTGGCAAGAAATGCAGTTAACATTCCGTGACCCAATTGGTCCATCTACTTCACAAGCACTTATGGAGTGGGTTCGCCTTGGTTCTGAAACAGTAACAGGACGTCAGGGTTATGCTGCTGGTTATAAGAGAGATGTTGAGTTAGAAATGCTTGACCCTACCGGAGCGGTAGTACAAAAATGGATACTTAAGGGATGTTTCCTTACTAATGTAGACTTTGGAGACCTTTCTTATGGTCAGGATGAACTTTCTACAATTTCTGCGACTCTTCGTCCTGATTATTGCATCCTTTGCTACTAATATAATATGGCATAGAAAAAACACAAGCGCCCTCTAAAGAGAGCGCTTTTTTTATTCTTTATTATCATTTAACATACAGTCAATTAAGGCAGCGTACCAATGTCTTGGCTCATACGGAAACGATAGTAACTCTTCTTTATTAAGAACCGTATAAAATGGTCTTTCTGCTTTACACCTATATTCATTACTACTGCAAGGAAGTATATATTGATTTCTTTCCTTGCTATCCCACAATGTTTCTATTGTTGCAGCAAAATCATACCAAGAACAGCATCCATAATTAGAAAAATGAAATAAGCCAGTATGGTCTTCCAATTCATTTTCCTCAATTATCATACATAAAAATTCAGCAAGGTCTCTCGCGTATGTTGGAGTACCAACTTGGTCACACACAACACTTGTTTCTTGTTTATTCTTTATTCTATCCAACATAGTGCGATAGAAATTTTTCCCATATTCTGAATAAAGCCAAGATGTTCTTATAACAATTGATTTGTCATATTCAAGTGCTTCACATTCACCTAACCATTTAGTTGTGCCATATTTATTTACAGGGTCACACTCTGCACTTTCTTTATATGGTATATGTCTTCTACCATTGAACACATAATCTGTTGAAATATGTATAAGATATATGTCGTATTTTTTACACACGGAAACCAATTTACATACCCCTCCGTAGTTTACTTCAAGCGCTGTATCATAGTCTTCTTCAGCCTTTTCTACATTAGTATAAGCAGCGCAATTCACAATAACATCTATATTGTGTTCTTTAACAAAGTTTTCTATGGAATCTATGTCGGTAATATCGACGTCTTGTCTATTAGCAAAAAAATATTTTGGAGATTCATTATAACCGTTCTCATCACATACTTTCTGAGAATCTACGGACCTTATACATTGTCCTAATTGTCCATCTCCACCTGTTACTAAAACATTCATCTTTATAATTTTTTATTAATATACATTTTTTATATAAAAAAGGCAAATAAAAAACCCTTCCATAAGGAAGGGCTTAATATGGGCTTTAAAGCCCTGATTGAAATATATAAAAAAAGGTACTACTAATATACAAATTATTTTTTATATTCCCAAAATATTTAATCAATAATCGTCCACATTTCCATCATAATGTCCATATCTTCGTTTTTAATGTACGTATATCCGTCATCTCCAAAACTACTTCCCCAAGAATTTCTTATAAAAAAGCCTCCTTCATCATAACCAATAATGGAAATAGCGTGACCGCCTAACATTTTATCTCCATATTTCTTTTTCCAAAATTCATTATCATTTGAATATACAGGAAGTGCCCCACAGCAAGGACCATTCATTACAATAGCATATTTAAGTGCTAATATGTTATTGATTTTACCATATGAATTAATTTTTAAATTCCCACTTTTAGACTTTACGCCATTATGTCTAAGATAATGAAATGCATCTTTATATGTCATACCATCACCCATATTAGTGCGTGATTTATAAATATCAAATAACGCGATTTTATTATCTTTGGTATCTCCATTCTTCAAGTTCTCTTTCCAATTAAGATATGCTGAAACTGTGCAAGGCACACAAATAGAATCACTTCCTTGGTCTAATACTTGTGGAAGATATGCTTTATAAGTATATTTTTCAGGCAATTCTATTTTTTCATCTCCTTCAAATATCCTCTCAGTACCATCTATAACCGAAGGTTTAAAACCAAAAACTCTTTCTTCCATAATTTTTATTATTATTCAGTTATTCTTTTGCTTATTTTATATGGTTCCTGTGACCCCATTATCAAATAAACCGCCTCATTTCCATTATTGTACTGTCTAATGTACATTCTTTTTAAAATTTTTTCCCCTGTCTCGTAATCAATGTAAACAGAACGAAGCCATTTATCTAATTGAGGAAGTGTATCTGCTACCATTAAAGAATCTATTTGATATGTTTTCCCATTTTGAATGTTACAGGTTAACTTCATTGAAGTACCCAACGGGTAATCATTACTTTCTTGTTGTTTTTTTATAACGCCACAGCCGACAAGCATTAATGCCAAACCCACAATGGCCATCATCTTTTTTAAAAAATGTTTCATATATTTTAGTTTTATTATAAATAGTTTATAACGCCATAAAAACATAAAATTAAAAAAGCCACGATTATAATCGTGGCTTAATTAAATATTTGAATATCAATTAGTTCTCATCGAACGATACGCTTTCTGGATATACAACAAATGAAATTGAAATATATTCGAGAGCAGGAGTAGGCTTAATAAGAATCTTAGCAGGAAGAATGTGTTGGTCACGAGTCTCAGGTGTTACCTCTGTAAGGATTCTATAATCAGAAATACCTCTGTTTGCCTTCACATCTGCAAGAATTGGGTCAATTAAACCTCTGAACTGCTTTTCAAGTGTATCATCATACTGTGTAAAGATAAGATTCTTAGCAGCATTAGTAACAAGTTTCTTAACGCGAATCATTAATCTACGAACATTAATTCTGTTAAGTGGGCTTTCTACAGTGTATGCTGTCTTATTACCCCAAATCTTAACTCCATCTTGTGCAAAAGACTTAACAGGATTCACTCTATTTTCATAAAGTTCATCTTCATCTGCAAGTGTTGTTTTATATTCAGCCTTCACGCAATTTACATTACCACGCTCAATACCCGCTGGAGCAAACCAAGGATAAGAGTTATTATCTGTTGCTGCCATATTTCTAACAACATCCTTTGTTACAGGAAGGTCAAGATAACGCTTATTACTTGCATCATAATACATTACCCAAGGAGCATATGTACAAGCATAAGAAGAATTAATTTCTTTATCTGCAAATTCTTGTGCTAACTCAGAAGCATCCATTCCTTTTGGAGAAGCCATAATATAAAGCGCATCTCCGCCACGTCCATCATCAGTATCTTCAATTACATCAATAGCCTCTTCAGTAAGAAGTGTGTGGTCATACCAGTTAATACCAGGTGTTGCAAAAACATTAATATCTACATCCTGTGGATTTGCAAATACTCTATATCCTGCAAGATATGCATAATAATCTGATGTTATTGCGGTTAACGGTAAATTTAATGGTAAATTAAGGTCGTTTTGAGCAATAACTCTTGTAAACGCACTTGAACCATCTATTGCATATTTAGAAGCCTTATATTTATCTGTATTTGTTCTTTCTGTTCTATTTACATCCCATCCGTCGAAACCGCCATAGAAGCATACAGTAAATTTACGTGTCTTAATATCAGCGTAAAGAGTCTGATTTATGTATGCAGCATTAATTAATCTTGGAGCATACTGTGTTGCAGTAACCTTCTTATCGGATACTGAAGTAAATTTATAACCGCTTACGCCATCAACATATACAGTAGTATTACTATCAATTGATGAGTCCATATGGAAACCATTGCGAGTTACACTTCCGTCGTAGAATAATCTTCCTTTATAAGAAAGCATATCTACATCAATACCTGTAATATCAGAAATACCGAAATACTGTTTTTTAGCCTTAATTTGAGGATTATATAATGTATTGTACTTCATATCTATTGACTTATCCGTTGCACCATAACTTGGTATTGGATAACCAAGGAAACCAGCCGGAACATTATTCCTCAAGTCTTCAGTGTCTGCCATTTCAACAAGTATATACTTAGACTTAGCCACAAAACCGCCATCTGATGTACCAATCTTATAGGCAATATATCCAGCATCACCCTCAACAAGATTACATTTTGAGAAACGTTCAAGGATTACAGGAGCAGCATCTGTATCATAAAAATCGCGCACAATAACATCAAATGTACCATCTTCTGGTTTAATGTTTTGTATTGATACTTTTACCTG
>JAGBBI010000205.1 GCA_017938565.1 Clostridia bacterium | reverse complement strand
TAAGGTCGTAAATGAAGATTTGCTTAAAGATGCAAAAAAGATAACCGCAAGAACAGTTTTGGTCTGGGGAAGTCTTGATAAGGATACTCCGATTAAAATGGCGAGAAAATTTAAAAGAAGTATTACTAATTCAGTTTTATATGTTTTAGATGGTGCAGGTCATTACAGTTTTCTTGACAAAACCGAAGATTTTGTATATATTTTATATGATAACATTTTTATTTAATATGGGTGATTTATGAATTTATTATTACAAACGTTTGAATCTGTGCCAGCACCTTTGTGGTTTGATAGTTGGCTAACCTTTTGGCTTATTCTTGTTATAAGTCTTTTAAATGGTGTATTAATGCTTTTTGTGGGTTATAAGTTTTTACAAATATTGCAATTGTCTGGTTACAAAGCAAAAGACTATTGGGGCTGGATTAGGTCTACAAAATGTAAATATTGGGGAAGGCTTGTCATATTATCATTTTTGAGTTCGGCGGCATTGCTTGTAACAAATGTTTTATTAGAGCAACTTTTTGTATATAAAATTTTAACTTACTTAGGTTTAATATTTTATTTCTTGTTCTCATTTGTGTTTATAATGAATATGTACAATGCTCCGCAAAAAACCCCATTAAAATATACAAAAAGAATGAACAGGTTGTGTGTTGTGCTTGCTGTTTTGGTTGCGATATTTACTTTTGCGATAATGACGGCGTCTTCATTGTATATTCCATATTTTGAATATGGTGCGGTAGGATTAACTCCAATATTGTTGCCACTGCTTATTACTTTGGCGCACTTTATTACAGCTCCGTTTGAAAATGCGAATTCGTATTCGTATGTTAAAAAAGCTAAAAAGATTGTTGAGTCTCGAAAGGAGTTAAAAGTAATCGGTATAACTGGAAGTTTTGGTAAGACTTCTGTAAAAAATATTCTTGACACTATGCTTTCGGTTAAATATAAAGTTTGTGCAACTCCTTACAGTTACAATACTCCACTTGGACTTAGTAAAACAATTCTAAACAACTTAAAACCAGACGACGAAATATTGATTGCTGAGATGGGCGCTAAACACGTTGGCGATATAGAGTATTTGGTGGAGATGGTAAGACCTTCCATAGGAGTAATTACAGGGATTGGAAATCAACATCTTGCAACTTTTGGCAGTCTTGATAATCTAAAGAATACAAAATTTGAACTAATTGCCGGACTGAAAGAAGGTGGCAAGGCATATTTTAACTTAGACTCTGAACCAAACTTTGAATTGTTTGAAAGGGCGGAGTGTAATAAGATGGGTACAACGATTAAAGACAATTTTGGGAGTGTATTTGCATCTAATATTGCCGTTAATGAGCGTGGTAGTGAATTTGATTTAACTATTAATGGTGAAAGTGTAAGGGTTCAAACCGTACTTTTAGGGATGCATAATATTTCTAACATCTTGCTTTGTGCGAGCGTGGCATATGATTTGGGGGTAACAATTGGAGAGTTACAGATTGCAATTTCAAAACTAGTGCCTTCAGCACATAGGCTTGCGATTGTTCCGTCGCAAAATTCATTAGTGGTAATTGATGATGCGTACAATGGAAGCGTTGAAGGGGCAAGGGCAGCACTTCAAACCATTAAGGAGTTTAAGACAAAAAAAATTGTAATAACTCCGGGACTTGTGGAGCTTGGTAGTGAAGAATTTAACAGCAACTTTATGTTTGGCAGAGAGATGGCAAGTGTCTGTGATTATGTTATAATAAATGGGATAGTGAATTATGAGGCCATATCTGCAGGTCTTGAATTCGGTGGCTTTAAGAAAGAAAATATCTTGCGTTCAGGAAGCTTAAAACAGGCGATTGAGGTCCTTGGCACAATTGCGGAGCCTGGAGATGTAGTCTTGTTTGAAAATGACTTGCCGGATAACTATACTTAAAAAAAGTGTAAAATCTTGGTTAAAAAACTACCAATAAATTAATTTGAGTATTTCTTCGTTTAAGAGTAAACGTCGGGAATAGGTATAAAAGAATGGCTAATATTTATAGCCATTCTTTGTTTTTGTTGAAATATTTAACATTTTATATTGGTTTTTCATAAATTATTAGTAGAAATAAAAGGGGGCAAAATATGGCAAAAAATATTATTATAGTTTATGGTGGAAGTTCGACTGAACACGACGTAAGCATTGTAACTGCATTACAGGTTTATAAGAGATACTCAATTGAAAATGTGTCGGTGCATTTGGTATATATTGACCGAGAAGATAAATGGTATATTGGAGAGGCGTTGGATTCTTTTCAGTTTTATAAAAAAAATGACTTATCGAAATTGAAAAAAGTTAAACTTGAAATTGGGTCAAACTTCTTGCTCTGTGATAAAGGAGTTGGAAAGGCTAAAAAATTATTTCAAGTTGATTTCATAATAAATTGTTGTCATGGTGGGAATGGGGAGTCTGGGAACCTTACAAGTCTTTTCGAAATGTGTGGAATACCTTCAAGTACAGGTGATAGTACGTCGTTGAATGTTGCGATGGATAAGCATATGACAAAGATGATGTCGTTGGCGTTAGATATTCCAACAGTGGACTTCTTTGTCGTGAGCAAACACGAATGGCAAACTATAAGAGTAAAAATTAATGAACAAATTGAGCAGTTTGGATTCCCAGTCGTAGTAAAGCCCGCTAGACAGGGTAGTAGTGTAGGAGTTTGCGTTGCGAATAGTTTGCAAGAATTTGAAAAAGCATTAAATTTCGCTTATGATTTTGATGAAAAAGTGATTGTTGAGCGTGCTATTGTTAATAAGCGGGAGTTTAATTGTTGCTTAATTAAAAAGAATGAAAGGGTAATTTCAGCAAGCATTGAAGAGCCTAAGGCTTCTGATATAGTAATAACATTTAACGATAAATACTTAGGGGGCAAGGATTCAAAGTCGGTAAAAAGTGGTGTCAAGTCTTGTGGTTTTAGGGGTGTTGGAATGGATGGGGCGGAAAGGCAAATCCCAGCCGATATTCCAACCAAACTCAAAAATGAAATAATACGATACGCTAAGACAATTTATCAAGCGATTGATATGTGTGGGGTGGTAAGAATTGATTTTATAATGGACACCGAGACTAAAAAAGTTTATCTAGGGGAAATTAATAGTATTCCTGGGTCGTTGGGATATTATTTCTGGGGGGAGCTTAATTTGCTTGATATACTTTATGAAAGCGGAACAATTTATTGGAAACAAAGATTTTTAAAACAAAAATCTACGCCAAGTGCTAAAATATTTGTATAGTAATTAATTTGTAAAAGAGGTTAGATATAAATTGTCTAACCTCTTTTATTTTAAAAATTAATTAATATGAGCGATAATTTCTTTGTATTTTCAACTTTTTTGATATATAATAATTATGTTAAACTGAATATTATACTAAGATGGAGAGTTGTTGATGCAAAAGATAAATCGCAATAAGATGCTACTAAAATTTAATAAGCCGGCAAATGCTTTAAGTCCGTGGGAAAGTTCTTTGCCTATTGGTAACGGAAGAGTTGGGGCTCTTGTTCAAGGCGGGGTTAGATATGAAAAAATGATGATTTCAAATATCAATTCGGTTTGGCTTGGTCAGGTTGGAGTTCTTCCAGATGTGTCAGATAAGATGAAAGAAGTCAGAAAATGTGTAGATTCAAAAAATCAGGTTTTGGCAGGTCTTACCATTGAAAAGGCTTTTGAAATGAAAAAATATCAACCAACAGAATCTTGCCCTTTGCCTGTTGTTAATTTTTGTATTGAACAATCGGTTGCCGGAAAGCACGTAACGCAGTATTTTCGTCAAATTAATATGGAAAATGGAGAGGCGACGGTATCTTTTTCTGATGTGGGTACAAAAGTTGATAGGTCTACTTTCGTTTCAAGTCAAAACGGTATGGTCTATTATGAAATTTCAAAAGTGGGAGCAGGTACTTTATCTGTTGAACTCTCTCTTTGTTCACATGATAAATCTAAGGTGTCATTTAATGGTGAAATTGCTCCAATGTTTGAGCAAGAATCGGTGGAAATAGGAGCAACTACCCTTTGTTTTGACCAGGAATATCAAGGAATGCACATCGGTGCGGTTGCAAGAGTTGTTGTTGATAATAAAGCAACACTTCAGTCACTTGAAAAATCCTTAAAAATAGAAAACGCAGAACGGGTTTTGGTTGTTATTAAAACTTATGTGGCTAAAACAAAGGATAAAGAGTGGCAAGCTATTAAGTCGGAGTTGCTTGCGATAAAACAACCAAACTATGAAAAAGCATTTAAAGATCATTTGGTTGAATATACTAAGAATATGAGCAAGTGCGAGCTAACTATATCAAATGAGAAAGAGACTTATATTGATAATTTGATTGCAGGCTTTGATGAGAATAGTACGCTAATTTATGAAAAACTATTTCATTTCGCTAAATATTTAAATACCGTTGGGATTTCAGGAGATGAAAATCTTGCTTTCGTTACAGGTCTGTGGTCGTATCATTATGCGAATAAGCGTGCGGTTGCAGACAGTGCTTGTGCAATACCTGCAATTTATGGATCGTCAGGTATTCTTGGTCAAACTCAAAAATATAAATCTTTGATTGATTATTTTATAAAATATTCTGATGACT
>JAGBBI010000025.1 GCA_017938565.1 Clostridia bacterium | reverse complement strand
TAAAATAGAGTATTATGACAATAGAGGAACTTAGAAAAAGCGGATGGGTTGCCTTTGAGTATATTAGAGGTAGCCACGCATATGGACTAAATACAGAGACATCAGACGAGGACCACGGTGGCGTATTTATATGTCCACCTGAGATGCTTATGGGTCTTCGTGGGCAGTATATTGAGCAGGTTGCTGACGAGAAGAACGATACTGTTTTCTACGAGTTTGGTAGATGGATTGAACTACTTATGAAAGCGAATCCTACTGCTCTTGAGAGTCTTTTTATTCCAGAAAGATGCATTATCGGCGAGGTTCACCCTATGATTCGTTATATTATGGACCATAAGGAAATGTTCCTTTCAAAAGAGTGTTTTAAAACTCTTACAGGATATGCTACATCGCAGATTGGAAAGGCTCGTGGACTTAACAAGAAAATTGTAAACCCTGTTACAGAGAGAAAGGGTGTTCTTGACTTTTGTTACACATTTAAAGAGCAGGGCAGCGAGTCTATCAGTGAGTTTTTAAAACGCAACAACCTTTCTCAGAAATATTGCGGTCTCGTTAATATTCCAAATATGAAAGATGTCTATGGCGTTTATTACGATTTTGCCGCTTATCTTAAATTTGAAGAGTTGGACGATGTAACTAAAAGAAACATAGTGTTCAAGTCAGGCCTTGTTGATGTAAATGACATTGATAAGATTTTTAACAGAATGGACAACAAAGAGTTCTTTGGTTACACCGGTATTTGCTCTGAGGACGGAGACAGTAATGAGGTAAGACTTTCTTCAATACCAAAGGGGGAAAAACCAATTTGTTTTATGACTTACAATAAGGACGGTTACACCTCACACTGTAAAAAATATTGGGAGTATCAGGATTGGGTGAAGAAGAGAAACCCCGCTCGTTATGAGAACAATCTTGGCCATAACTATGACAGCAAAAATATGTGCCATTGTATGAGGCTCACGAGAATGGGTAAAGAGTTGGCTCGCGGAGAGGGCTTTAATGTTGAAAGAACTTGGGATAGAGAGTATCTTCTTTCAATTCGCAATCACGAACTTTCATATGAGTCTATTATGGAGCAGGCAATGAAAGAAAGGGCTGAAATGGAGGAGGCTGCTGTTACTTCAACTCTCCCTGATGTTGTGGATGTTCAGAAAATTAACAAACTGCTTATTGAGGCGAGAACTAAATTTTATAACAACTAATAGAATGGGGGAATAATATCCCCCATTTGTTTTCTAAATTTAATTTTGTATATTTGCAATATGGAAGAGAACACAGTAATTACAGAAACAGTCAATGAGACTGAAAAATTGAATAACGCGAACATTATCAAGAATGTATCCTATGACCAGACAGAGATACTTCATAATATAGGTATCATTTATAATAATGGCTCCGACCAGTTTGATGCCGATATGACTGCAAGTACCCTTGGTTTTTATGGTAAAGGTAGGGGAAAGTATGAAATTCCCGAGCCTAAGGTGTTGATGGATGTCTGCCCAACAAGAGAAGATATTCTTAAAATTGAGAAATGGGGTAAATTGCCACTTGAAGATAAGTCCATAAAGTCATTGGTGATTGACCTACCATTTGTAATTTCTCCTGCAAATGCCCCATCAGCGGTAACTGACAAGGAGGGCGCAAGCCTTATTTATAAGAGATTTGCGGGATATTACCCTGTAGACAATCTTTATTTGAGTTATTATCATTGGCTTTCTGAGGCTTCAAGAGTCCTTAAAGATGGAG
>JAGBBI010000204.1 GCA_017938565.1 Clostridia bacterium | reverse complement strand
TTATTAAACAACGTTTCTGTATAAAACCTCTTAGTAGCCCAATCTTTCATTATTGCGGTCGTATCTGTTTTATTAACTTCCACATATTCTGTTATAATTTTAGTTGGCCATAATTCTTGATATATGCCATCTTTTATACATTGTTGTATAATTCCCAATGTATCCACGGGAACTACAACCTTATATGGTTCTTTTATATAGCAAGTATCTGTTATGGGTTCACCAGGTAAATATTGTATTTCTACCTTTGTTTCAGGTTCTTTAACGGTTTTTCTTCCCAAGAAAAATCCTAATGTTAATATACCAAACACACAAACAATATAAAATAAAATTTTCCATTGATTCGCAGTCATACTACATATGTTTTATACATAAATAGCGGAGAAACACTATTTGTCCTCCGCTAAATAATTATTAGTTAAACGTTTACTTTGCAAATGGGTTTGACGTTGGGTCAAATCCTCCATTAGCAAACGGATTTCCATTGGCACCACCAAACATATTTTTCAAATCTTCAGCATTTACAGTTCCGTTGCCTGGAGTTTGTGATTTATAAATCTCCTCAGCAATAGGGAACCATACGGCCTCAAGGTCTTTCTTTGCTGTCTCTACGGCATCAAGATTGTCTGTCTGAATCATAGCACGAAGACTTTCAATTTTTTCATTAACAGCGGTCTTCTGTTCCTCTGTTATTTTGTCTGAAAGTTCAACAAGAGACTTTTCAATTGCATATGCAAAGGACTCTGCATCATACATTTTTTGCACTCGCTCTTTTGCTTTCCTGTCATCTTCAGCATACTCCTCGGCCTCTTTCTTCATTCGTTCAATATCTTCTTCAGTAAGGCTGCTCTTAGATTCAATGGTAATTTTTTGCTCTTTCCCTGTACCCTTATCAAGTGCAGATACTGAAAGAATACCATTTGCATCAATATCAAATGTAACTTCTATCTGTGGTACTCCTCGTTTTGCTGGTGCAATACCTTCAAGATTAAATAAACCAATCTGTTTATTATCCTTTGTCATTGGTCTATTTCCCTGTGCCACTACAATTGTTACTGCTGGCTGATTATCTATTGCTGTAGTAAAAATTTGACTCTTTGAACAAGGTATAGTTGTGTTTGCCTCAACTATAGTTGCCATAATGCCACCCATAGTATCAATACCAAGAGAGAGTGGTGTTACATCAAGAAGAAGCACATCAGTTTTTTCTCCCATAAGAATTGAACCCTGTACCGCAGCACCAAGAGCTACAACTTCGTCCACATTAACGTTCTTAAGAAGTGGCTTATTGAAAGCCTTTGTAAGTTCATCTTGCACTTTAGGAATACGAGTTGAGCCTCCAACAAGAAGAATTCCATCAAGGTCATTTACCGAAATACCCGCCTTCCTAATAGCCTCTTTTCCAAGGTTAATAACTTTAGTTACCTCACTATCAATAAGTTGTTCAAACTTAGATTTTGTAATGGTTGTCACAAGATGTTTAGGGGCCCCATCCACCGCAGTAATAAACGGAAGATTTATTTCAGTTGATGACATATTTGAAAGTTCCATCTTCGCTTTTTCAGCAGCCTCCATAATACGAGACATTGCCATAGCGTCATTGGTAAGGTCCACATTATCAGATGTTCTAAATTCATCTGTAATATACTTCGCAACAATTTTATCAAGGTCACTACCTCCACAATATACATCACCGTTTGATGCAAGTATTTCAACTACATTATCTGAAATATCCGCAATTGAAAAATCAAGTGTTGAACCACCGTAGTCAACCACCATATATTTTCCACCCTTCTCCATATCTATATTCGATGCAAGAATGGCAGCGGTAGGCTCTGCAATAATACGCCTTACATTAAGACCGGCTATCTCACCGGCTTTCTTCGTTGCATCTCTTTGTGCATCATTAAAATATGCGGGTACTGTAATAACAGCATCTGTTACCTCCTCGCCTAAATATGCCTCTGCTGTCTGTTTCATTTTTGTTAGAATCATAGCAGAAAGTTCTTCTGGGGAATATTCCCTATCACCAATAATTACTCGTGGATAACCATCTTTATCAACGACATCATATTGTACGTGGGTTACATTATCTTTAACTTCATTATAAGTACCACCCATAAATCGCTTAATCAGATTAACAGTACCCTTAGGGTTTGTAATTGCCTGACGCTTGGCCGCAGCACCTACTTTTCTTTCGTCTTTATCTGAAAATGAAATAACAGATGGGGTTGTTCTGCTTCCCTCATCATTTACTAGAATTGTTGGCTGTCCACCTTCCATAATTGCAACCTCGCTCAAGGTGGAGCCAAGGTCAATACCAATAATCTTACTCATATATTCGTTTTAAAATTTATTATTAAAAATAAGTTAAGTGTGTATAATTGTCAATATTTTATGCCAAAATACCTCTTACCATTTTACTAATAACAGAACCATCAGCCCTACCATTTACGCGTTGAGTCACAACAGGCATTACTTTACCCATATCTTTCATAGTAGTAGCGCCCACTTCTGAAATAACCCCCCTAACAATCGTATTCAACTCATCTTCAGTCAATGGTTTTGGTAAGTATTCTTTAATAACAAGCATTTCTTTATGCTCTTTATCTGCAAGGTCATTTCTCCCCGCAGTAATATAAATGTTAAAAGACTCTTCTCTTTCCTTTGCTAACTTTTGCATAATTTTTAAAACATCCGCATCAGGAAGATTAGCGTCTCTATCTCCCTTGAAGTTAGGCGATGTTTTAGTTTGCATAATAGCGGTTTTCACCGCACGTAAAGCGGTAAGCCTTACCTCGTCTTTCTCTTTCATAGCAGACATAATGTCTTTTTGTATTCTCTCTTCCATATTATAAAATGTTTAAAACTTTGCTCTAATATACAAAAAAGAATTGATTAAAACAAACATATTACTTATATTTGTTTATATAAATGATAAGGTATGGAGAAAATATTAGATAAAGAAAATTGGGAATGGGATTTTGAATTTTACCCTCCAGACACATTTAATGATGGCGAATACGTACTTTCAAAATATGCTATTTTAGAACGGGTGGAAGAGGGCTTTTTATTATTTCATACAATAACAAGGGCAATGTATTTATT
>JAGBBI010000024.1 GCA_017938565.1 Clostridia bacterium | reverse complement strand
TTCCGATTGCACGCCTTGCTGCTGCACAGGCTGCTATCAAAGAATCTAAGTAATTAGATTTATAAAGCAAACTTATCGCCCTGCCGAACACTCGGCAGGGCGATTTTTTACAATCAGTTCACTTTCTTATATATAAATATGTTACAATAAAAACATCATATTATAGTTCATCGAGGTGCAATATGAAAAAAATATTAGCGTGTTTTGTGGTGCTAACCCTTTTGCTTTCGGGTTGTCGTTCTAACGAACAAAAAAATGAAGGAACTCAAATCAACTTGTCCGATAACATAATTACAGTTGACGGACAAGAGATTACAAGTGATGCTACACAGGCGGTTTATTCTGCCAATGACATTGTGTTTTATCTTGCAGGACAAGATTTCACCTACGGTGAAGGAGAAAAGCAAGACGAACACGAACAAAGTGAAGCAGATGCACATACTGTTGTTCACATTACAAAACCAGGCAGATATGTCTTGAGTGGAACACTCTCTCTGGGGCAAATAGCAATCGACCTGGGTGAAGATGCAGAAACAGACCCCAATGCAGTAGTAACACTGATTCTTAATAATGTTGATATTACTTGTAAGGTTGCACCTGCTATCATTTTTTATAATGTATACGAATGTTCAAATAGTGATGAAGAAACAGCAACAAAAGATGTTGACACTAAAAATGCAGGTGCAAATGTGATTATTGCCGACGGTACTGAAAACAATATCAACGGTTCTTATGTCGCCAAAATTTACAAATCTTATGAATTGAGTGAAGACGGAAAAGAGGTTGTGGATAGTAAGAAACTTCACAAGTATGACGGTGCTTTCTACTCAAAGAAAACAATGAACATAAACGGTGGAGATAAAGGAACAGGTATATTAAACATAAAAGCCGAAAACGAAGGCCTTGATACTGAACTTCACCTTACGATAAATGGCGGTATTATCAATATCACATCGGGCAACGATGGAATTAATACCAACGAGGACAATGTGTCTGTCACCACTATGAATGGAGGTACACTCAATATTCTTTGCGACGGCAGCACGGGTGAGGGTGATGGAATTGACTCAAATGGTTGGCTTGTAATCAATGGTGGAACAATTACCGCACAGGCTTGTTCTTCAAGCGGTGATGCAGGTATCGATTCTGATAAGGGCATTTATATTAACGGTGGTAAAGTAATTGCTTCGGGAAATATGCTCGACCACATTGCAGGCGGCAATCAAACTTATGCTGTATTCAATTTTGTAAGTCGTCAAAAAGGCAGCGAAACATACACCCTTAAAAATTCTGCTGGTAAAGTTGTTGGCGAGTATGCTCCTATGAATGCTTTCACTTACTTAATTGTTGCAGGAAGCGAAATTACCCCCGATGACTATACATTCTGGCAAGGGACAACTCAATTATCTGGAAATAAAACTCAAAATATTGGGGGCGGAATGCCACAGGGACAGAGACCACAAATGCCGAATGGTGAACAGGGCACCCCTCCCGAAATGCCAGAGGGTATGGAAAGACCCGAAAAACCGAACGGAGAATTCCCACAAGGTGAAAGACCCGAAATGCCCAACGGAGAAATGCCAGAAGGTATGACACCGCCAGATAACGAAGGCGGAATGATGGGTGGAAATATGATACCAAGCGGAGAATCCTCAATCACATTTACAATTACAAAGGGTGGAAACCAGTTTTCAAATGTTGCACAAGCGGCTTCTTAAAGATTCATTTAATCTCCCTCTTTTACTGATAACACCACAGGCTGCTATCAAAGAATCTAAGAAATTAGATTTATAAAACAAAAAGAAATCC
>JAGBBI010000203.1 GCA_017938565.1 Clostridia bacterium | reverse complement strand
AGAAATGGTGAAAGGCAATTATTTCGTGTTGAGAAGATAAAAACTGGAATAATAAGGGCGTGTGAAAAACGACCTGTAACAAGCAATCAAATTGATGATATGGTGGCACGCATTGAGAAACAAATCCTGTCAACTACTGAAAAGGAAATTGACTCATCGGATATTGGTGAACTTGTAATGAGTGAGCTTGAAAAGGTTGATAAAGTCGCATATATACGCTTTGCTTCGGTTTATAAACAGTTTGAAGATGTGTCAAAATTTAAAGAGTTCATCGAAATTTTAGCCAAAGGTATTGCAGATAACAAATAAACATAAAACCTCTAATTAACGCATAAAGTTAATTAGAGGTTTTTTTTGAGATTAATTGATGTTAATAATTTAAAGAAATTAAAAATTGTTGAAATTTCAGACGCAAATTTGGCTTATCGTCTGAATGATTTTGGATTTATAAAAGAGGCTGAAATTGAAATACTTTCACGAACTAAGGGAATGTATTTAATTCGTGTAAGTAATTCAGTTTATGCTATTAATGATTGCCTTGCCAGAATTATTAATGTTGAAGAATTCATGTGATGGAGTAGTTGTAATTTATGGAAAAAATAATAATTATTGGAAACCCAAACACGGGGAAGACAACGCTTTTTAATACTCTTACGAAATCACACGAAAAAGTTGCAAATTATAGCGGTGTAACAGTTGCAGAGCGTGAAAGATGTGTTAATTTTTGTAATAACAAATTAAATTTCGTTGACCTACCGGGGGTATATTCTATCAATTCATCAGGTGCTGATGAGAAGGTTTCAATTAATTATTTAGAGAAGAATAAAGATGCTAAAATTATTTATGTCGCAACCACGTCGACTCTTGAAAAAAATTTAAATTTATTTTTAGAACTTGCTAAAAAAGGATTTAATGTAAGTTTATTTGTAAACGAGTTTGGGGCAAAAATAACTAAAGAGTCTATTCAAAAATTGCAAAATAAATTAAGAATTCCAGTTTATTATGGTGATGCAAGAAAAAAAAGAAAGGATATATTAAATTGGATTATTGAAAATGTTTTAAATTTTATACCCTTAAATAAATTGGAAGTTGGTTATGATGCGATAATGCAACTTCTGGATTTAAAATTACTTAAACGCCAACAAGTAGATAAAGTAATAATGCATCCAATATTTGGCAAGGTAATATTCGTTGCGATACTGGGGATTGTATATTATATAAGTTTTGTGGCTCTAGGCGACTATTGTGGTTATTTTATTACAACATACTGGAACAGGCTTGGAGAGTTGTGTATCTCATCGCTTGCAAAGTGGAATATGTATTTTTTAATAGATTTCTTTCAAGTGGTTGTAATAAATGGACTAGGGTCGGTTATTTCATTTTTGCCAACACTTTTTATCCTTTTATTTTGTATGAATATATTAGAAGAAAGTGGATATTTGCCAAGAGTTGCATATTTGTTTAATATCGACTTAAATAAAATTGGTTTAAACGGTAAATCTATTTTTGGTATGTCTATCGGCATTGGTTGTACAACGTCTGGAATTTTGGCGTCAAGAAATATAGATGACAATATTTGTAGACTTCAAACTTGTAAATTCTTACCTTTTATTGGGTGTTCGGCAAAGATACCAATTGTTTTATTTTTGGCAAGTGAAGTGTTGATGGGTAATATTGGTATTGTATTTGTCATTTTTTTATTGACAGTTGGTGCAGGGATTACTTATCTTAAATTCTCAACTCCAAAAGATGAGGTACCATTTATTATGGAAGTTCCTAGACTTGCTGTTCCATCATTTAAACATTTAGTTATAGAAAGTTCATCAATTTTAAAAGATTTTCTAAAAAGAGTTGCTGGTACTGTTCTGTTGGTATCATCGGCGGTGTGGGTATTAATGACGATAGAAGTCTCAATTGTTGGCAAAGAGTTGACACTATTAGATATATTTGCAAATTGTGTTGGAATTTTCTTTAAACCAATAGGCCTTGATAAAAAGCCAATAATTGTATCGTTAATAGCGGGCTTGGTTGCAAAAGAAAATATACTTTCAACAATCTCAATGTTTGATTTAACTCCTGACTTATCAGTTGTGTCAATTGTGTCATTTTTACTGTTTATTATGCTTTACTCGCCATGCTTGCCAGCTCTTCGGTGTGCAAAAGCTGAATTTGGTTCAAAGTTTGCAATAAGAATTTTTATATCGCAAACCATACTTGCTTACGGAGTTAGCTTTGTATTATATACATTTGGAAGCGCTTTTGGACTTTTAATAGGCTTTATAGCAAGTGCGGTATTTATTATTTTATCATTAGCGTGCTATAGCATTTTCAAGAGTAAATGCAAAATAAATTGTAAAAATTGTATAATAAAGCATAAAAGCGAAATTTAAAACCAAACTAATCATAAAAGGAGAACTAATATGTCATTTAGTTTGGTTGTAATTTCGATATTAATTATTGCACTAATATGTGGTGCCGGACAAAGGGTACTTGATAAAATGAGAATGAGCGACAAATGGGCTCTTGTTATTTTGGTTGGGATTGCGGTTGGGATTGTGCTTCCGCCAATTTCTATTGGTAAATATTTTACATTTTCAATAGGTGGGTTTTTAATACCGCTTGCCGTTTGCATCTACTTATTGATTAGAACAGGTTTATCTATGGATTTATTGAGGGCTTTCTTTGGTTCTTTAGTTACAGCAGGTCTTATTCTGTTGATACAATATTTAATGCCAAGTAAAACGCCAGAAGATATAGTGATTGACAATACTTGGCTATATGGACTTGTTGCTGGTGTCGTTGCGTATGTGCTTGGAAGAAGTCGAAGGAATGCTTTCATTTGTAGTGTTATGGGAATATTCTTAGCGTCTTTAATACAGTTTCTGATTAATGTAGGTCTTGGAGTTATGACTCCGTTAAGACTTGGACTTGCAGGTGCGTTTGATACTGTAATATTATCAACATTGATAGCGGTCGGTTTAAGTGAAGCAATGGGAGAAACGATAGAAGCAGTTGTGGGGAAATCTCCTGCAAAAGTATTTGATTTTGAAAGTGGAGAATTCGTAGAAGCTGAAACTGGGAATTTTAAAGAAACTAATAAAACAAGAGCAGACAAAGATGTTACCGGTGTATATAAGAAAAACATTTATTCAATAGATAAAGAAAAAGGCGGAGACACAAATGACAAGAAATAATAAAAACAACTTCATATTAATGTGTATTGCAATCTGTTCTATGTTTTTTAGTTTTGCGATGTTTCCTTTAAACAATTTAAGTGTTTCAGCAAGGACAATTGATACTCCCGATTGTTTCGTTGTATATGACGCAGACGACCCAACTAAGGTAGTGTTTATGAAGGGAGACGGGATCCAAGTAAACGATGAATACATAAGCACAGAGAATAACCATTATATTATTGAGTCGGTAAATGAAGAAGAAAAAACTGCCGTGGCTAGATTTACAGAATCGGTAAAGATGCCGGTATTTAATATTAAAAAGAAGGGCAGTATTGAATCGGTTAATGCAAGCACTGGGAAAAGAATTGGCTTATATCATACACACAACGATGAATGTTATAATGATGCAGATGGAACTGATAGTATTTATGGAAAAGGTGGAATACACGATATTGGTGCATCTCTCAAAAGAAACTTGGAAGACTTAGGTATATCGGTTTTTTATTCAGAGGATTTACATTTACCACACGATTCAGGGGCGTATACCAGAAGTGAACAAACTGCATCACAACTTTTAAAGAACGACTTAGATGCGATTTTCGATATTCACAGAGATGCAACCCCAAGGTCTGAGTATATAACCACAGTGAATGGTGAAAAGATGAGTAAAGTCAGGATGGTGATAGGTTCTGCTAATGTGAATTCTGCAATAAACAAAGAGTTTGCATTAAGTATAAAAGCTTATGCAGATGAAGTTTATCCAGGGCTTATCAAAGACATATATATTGGTAAAGGGAATTATAATCAACAGCTATCATCAAAGGCAATGCTTTTTGAAATGGGGACGAATTTAATTGAAAAAGACTTAGTCAAAAAAACTACGGTTCCACTTGCAAAAACGATAGATGTAGTGCTTTATGGAACAAAATCAGCAAATGCTTCCAGTTTAGAAGATTTAGACACCGAAGCGTCATCGGGAGACACCTTAGAAACGGGTCTGGTGGCAGAAAGTTCAACAGGAGCTGGGACAAGTGCAACGAATGCTACACTCTGGATTATATTAGGCTCAATCGGTGGTGTGGCATTAATCTTTGGTTTAGTATGTGTGTTTTCTAAAACATTTCGACACAAAGTGTCAAGATTTTTCAGCGAACTATTTGGTGGAATATTTGGGAAGAAAAAAGCATAAAAAGCGGTCAATCTTGACCGCTTTTTTACATGAAATTATTAATTTAAAAAATTCCTTGCAAAATTTATATAAATAAGTATAATATAATTTGAATATATAATGGGGGACTGAGGAATTTTATGAAATCATTAGTTGCTATTGTAGGAAGACCAAATACTGGTAAAAGTACATTTTTTAATAGAGTTGTTGGCAAAAGAATATCAATAGTTGATGATATGCCGGGCGTAACAAGAGATAGGCTTTATGCCGATGTTGAGTGGTGCGGACAGGCATTTACTTTAATAGATACTGGTGGGGTTCAGTTTGATAAAACTGATAATTTTACCGTTCATATTAATAAACAAGTTGATATTGCAATTGATCTTGCTGACTTGATTTTGTTTTTTGTTGATGGGAAAGAAGGTTTGGTTCCGACCGATTTTGAGGTTGCAGAGAAATTGAGAAAGTCAGGAAAAAAAGTTCTGTTGGTCGCAAATAAATATGATACATTTAAAACAGACAATATTTATGATTTCTATGAACTTGGTATGGGAGAGCCTATTCCAATTTCAGGTGAGCAAGCAAAAGGTATTGGAGATTTATTAGATGAGGTGGTTAAAAATCTTGACCACACACAAGGTGAAGAAGAAAGTGATGTATTAAAAATTGCTATTGTTGGGAAACCAAATACTGGGAAGTCTTCAATTATCAACAGATTGGTTGGTGAAGACCGCGTTATAGTTTCAAATGTTTCAGGAACCACAAGAGATAGCGTGGATGTTCCATTTAACTATAATAAGAAAAAGTACTTATTAATAGATACTGCTGGAATGAGAAGGAAGCGTTCAATTGAAGATGAAACAGTTGAAAGATATTCAATTTTTAGAACTCTTGACAGTATTCGCCGCGCAGACGTAGTAGTTGTTGTTATGGATGTCGCCGAAGAAATCTCCGAGCAAGATGTGAAAATTGCAGGGCTTGTTCACGAACAGCAAAAACCATCAATTATAGTTTTTAATAAGTGGGATAAGATTGAAAAAGAAACCTCAACAATGAATACTTATGAAAACAAATTAAAAAATGAATTGGATTTTATGCGTTACTTTAAGCCTGTTTTTTTGTCTGCATTAACTGGTAAAAGAATGGAAAAATTAATGCAGGCAGTCGAAGAGGTTTATGCAAACAACACAAAGAGAATTAAAACTAGTGATGTTAACGACATAATTCAAGATGCAGTGATTTCAAACGCTCCACCAGTTGTGAATGGGAAAAGACTTAAAATTTATTATGCTACTCAAAGTGGCGTAACTCCTCCTACATTT
>JAGBBI010000202.1 GCA_017938565.1 Clostridia bacterium | reverse complement strand
TGCCACAGCCTTTTGGGGCATGCGTTTTGCCGTTTGATAGTTTTATCGCCGACGCTCTAACAAGCCAAATAAGCACAAAAAACAGCCCAATATCCACAACACGCTCTTGAAATAAACAGTTTTTTGTAAATGTAATAGGGCTTGCGTATTTTCAAATTACACAACCACTTAGCAAGATTTGTGTAAGACTTTATCTCCTAAACACTAATCCTATAAGCCTCAAAAAATAATAAGTGTCGACTAAAAAATTTTAGTCGACACTTAAAAACTAAACATCGTCTATTCTCTTGTACGGATAAGGCAACAGCTCTTTTGACTTGACCTTCAAATCAACATCCTTATACACATCCTCAACGATAACATTTATGTCAAGGTTTAGATTGTTATAAATATATCTACAAAGTCCACAAGGAGACACCACTCTTGGTTTGTTGTTTTCGTCAAGCTTTACCGCCACAACCGTATCGAATTCTCGCTCTCCACAAGCAAGAGCTTGCCCCAAAGCGACCTGCTCGGCACAAACGGAATGCGAACTTTTTATGTTTATACCTTTATAAACCTTGCCCGATTTCGCCTTAATCACACAAGCGACCGGGGTACAGCCATCTTTTTGCAGGTCCAGATTTTGCATCAATACCGATGTTGCCATATCAATTAATTCTAAATCATTTTTATTTAATTTCATAAATTTCTCCTTATACTTAATTAGTATTATACCACCAATTAAATTATTTGCATATTAAAAATGGACTAGTTTTAATTATATCAAATTTTTATGACAATAAAGAACAACGGGAAATATTTTCTCGTTGTTCTTCGCATATATTACATCGACCAAGAATTTCTTGATTTATCCAATATATATGTAAATTCTTTTTGAAATTTAGGGTATAAAGCTTTAACAACATCGTCCTCGCCACTAAGCATTTCAGCAAAATCAAAAATTATTTTGCCTTTTTCGTCTGTTTCGCCATAGGTGTTAATTAAATACATCTTTATATCATCAGCCTCTGACATTATCACCCTTTCAACCGACCTTGTCAACTTGGTTAACGCATTAGACGGAAGCGTTTTCATATAAACCAACTGAGCTTTTAAAGGTTCTTCATATAATTCTTGATCAAACGGAACAATTGCACAATATAATTCAAATGACGTTGGAATATTTTCGCGCTTAGTACGTGCGAGCCTATTTTCTTGAGATATAAATCTTTGTCCAGTGCCTAATATATGATCAATCGCACTATATACATCCAAACACATTTTCTTGGCAACAACCTCTATATCAACACCATCAAAATAATATTTTACTGTTGACAAGTTCTTAACTTTTGGCTTTAAAAATTTATAAACTTTTGCCTTACACTGCTCACGGTAAGTTAATGCAACCGATTCTTTACACTGTTGCACACGATTTCCCGTTTCGACCATTTGTTGCGGTATCGCTTGAGGTGATATCGGCATAGACACTTCAATATCTGAAGCAAATCCGCTTGTTGGTGTAGAATCTTCTTTTGAATCGACTTTTCCCGTTTTCGCCACTTCCTTTGTTTGAATTGTGTTTGTTTCTTCAGTCGACTTTTGGATTTCTACAACTTTTGGCTTAACGCCTGTCAAAATATATTCATATATACCACGCAACGCAAAGACCTTATCTGGGGTCCTTTGCAATTTTTGGGCAAGTTGTGTAATTGATTCGCCAGCACGTAACTGCTTTTCAATCAAAATCAACTCTTCCATTACTTCATTTATTTCTTTTCTTCCCCTACGAACCTTATTTGCCGTAGCGCCATCAAGCCGAACCCGTTCCTGCCTATTATAATAATCAAGCAAGACATGCATATTGTTTGTTCGAATGCCATACTCACTAAAAACTTTTAGCAAACGCCTCGTTTCCAGATAATTTTCGTTTGGAGCATCGCCACCTTTAAACAGATAATTATACAGCCTTTCATAATGTGCAACGCTCTCTCCACTTTCTCCAAATTCTTTTGCTTTCTCTGAGTGCTTAATTCTTGGTTGTTTTACATATCCAACTTTAATAATTTTCGTCGTAAGTTCTTCTAAGTCACGATAAATCGAACCCCTTATCTCTTCAACTTCGCTTTCAGAAAGATTAAACTCAGATAATGTATCTGTAAAAGCGACGCCATCAACCAACTCTTGCTTTATCGCTTTATATCGTAAATCATACACATAAAAATTAGCAAGTTTTGTAAGTAAATCCACCCTGTCAATCGTCGTAGCAACAGTTTCTTTCAGCGTTCTTACAATCTTTTCTTTATTTGGTTTTTCTTGTGTAATTTTCTCAAACCGTACCAACTCTCCATCATTATATAGGTAGTTATACAATTTAACCAACTCGTTTACTCTTTCGTCGCTAATTACTAAAGCAGACTTGGTTTCTTCCGTTACGGCACCAAACCGAATTGTTTCATCATAACATATCTCGGCTTGATATAATGTATTATTTAAAATGTGCCTTATCTGGTATTTTTTATTCCTAACTGATCCCAAAATAGTACCAGTCTCTTCCGCAAAGTCTTCCAATGTTTTACCTTCAACTATATGCTCATACATAAAGTCAAATCTTTTGTCATTTGTGTATACCCCTCTCAGTTTTATCATCAGTTCCATTTCAGAAAGCGGTCTAACAGGCCTCACGCCTCCCGCATATAGATACTCGTACAATTTAACTAAATGTAGCCTTTCAACCTTAGATATCTCTGGATTTCCATTTCGTTTTGCAACACCAATACGTTCAATCAAAGCGTCCAATATGGCAATACCATCTTTAATCTCACTTTTAATCTGAGCTATAGCAACATTGTTTCTTTCTGCTATTTGAGCAATTGACTCTTTTGTTGTCAAAAACATCTGCAAGCTGTACCTCTTTCCATTGTCAATAAAATCAAACAATTTAAGATATATCTCTTTCTTCTCCCGGCTGATATAATTGTTTATTGGTCTACCCCTATAAATACTATCGTATAGATTTATATAACGAACAACTTGACCTTGTGGTATTTTTACTTCAGTACAAATTTCATCATCATTTTTATTCTGCGACCTTAATTCATAAACCCGCTTAGCCATTTTCACTTCGTCTTCAATGCGATGTTTGGCTTGCATTAATGAAGTAGATACAGTATTAGAATTTTTATTATTATTCTTTGCATACTCAATCATCGACTTGCCAAGTTTTAAATATGCTTTGTAACCACTTAGGTCATACATAAAATATGGGTCGTTTTCAAGAATAGAAACAATCCTTAATTGTTCGTGATGATTTTGATACGCTCTTGTTTTTTCACCCACCAAATATTGGTACATATAATTTTTGTAACCAAACTCAGCGTCGCTATTCATACCAATAATTGAGGTCTTTTTAATATCGGCAAGAATCATCAACAATTCAATTTCAGCTTCAGTTATTGCCGACTTTACAAAATCAACATCATCTACACCAAGAATTGACATCAATTCTTCATTTGAACAATTATCAACAACTGCACCTCTGAGCACCTTCATTCTTAAATCATACTCATAAAGGCTAGTTAGTTTTTCAATTATCTCAGGATCTGCAAATGTTTGAACAGAATTTTTACTTACTTCAGTTTGTTTTGTTCCTTTTTGCCTCTTCAACTTCCTAACTGAAGCCCCTTCCTTCGCCCTTACCTCTTTCACTTCGGAAACAATTTCTTCAGGTTGACTTTCTTCATATCCCATCTCAGAATTTTCAATTTCGAAAAAGCCTTCAGGATTTCCCCTTTTTTTATTCTTTGAACCCTTAGGTCTTTCTTTTCTTTTTGAATGAATTAGTGTTTCATTTATAACATTTTCAGTGTCTGATGGTTG
>JAGBBI010000201.1 GCA_017938565.1 Clostridia bacterium | reverse complement strand
TGTTTTTCGATACACTCATCGACTGCAATTTGGTATAACCAAAACATTAAAGTGGTTTTGCTTAAACTATTTATCCATCCCCGAGGCTTTCACCTATCCCTCGCTCTCTTTTATATGGAATCAATATGCTACTTGTCTTTAATATTTGCAATATCTTAATACATAATTATTATACCCACATTTAATCAATTTGTCAACTAATCATATAAAATTTTAACCAATTTCCTTATTAATGGTCTTTCTCTTTTTGTTGTTTTTAGTATTATAAATGATTACAATCGCCACAATAACAGCCATCAAACATCCAAAGAATATGTACATTATAGGTTCGGGAATTGTTTTTATTTTATCCACACCCTTCTCGATATCAATACTAACCTTACCTTCAATCGATATGGTTGAAACAATTGTGCCATTAACATCTGTCCTATATACCTTAGACGTAATATCGCTAAGTCTTTCAATTGTTTCTTCATTTGGGTGATCATAATCATTTCCAGCACCCACACTAATAATCGAAACCTTGGGAGCAACTAAATTCAAAAATTCGACGGAGTTTGCATTCTTACTTCCGTGATGTGCGACCTTAAAAACATCAACCGACGCCAATTTATCACGAAGCACCGTATCTGAACTTGACATATTTAACAATTCCGACTCAATCTTTTCACTTACATCAGACATTAATAAAACTTTATTTTTCTCTGTCGCAATATAAACGATTGCCGATAAATCATTTGTATCTTCTGGCATTTTAATTTTATAACCTGTCGTCCTTCCGCTCGGAGTTATGAAACTGTCGTATCCACTCTCTGCAAATGGATACATTACTTCAACCATAAAATATGGTTCTCTTGTTGCCAAAAACACATCGGCAAACGAATTGTTGGATAATGTTGAAACTTTAGCAGGTTCTCCATTGTAGGTCTCTTTATAGACTGCGTTGATAAAATTTGTGTATGCAAGGTTATTGTCCATCAATATTTGTGAAGATGTTAAACCTATCGTTGATAAATCATCAGCAGGAACTGATTCACTTGCTATTACAAATGGTCTAAAAATATGTTTAACTTCAAAACTTTGAAGCACCGCTGTCAAGCCTCCGACATGATCGCTATCCGAATGTGTTGCTATAACGCAATCAATTCTTTCATAACCCAATTCGTCAATATAGTTGCATACTTTCTCCCCATAGTCTTGCGTTCCGGCATCAATTAATAACGTTCCGCCATTCGGAAGTTCAATAAAGGTTGAATCTCCTTGTCCAACATCTATAAAATGAATTAGTAAATCGCCATCAGCTTTCTTCGCCTTTGCTTCTACAAGATTTCCTTCAAATATAATCGGAATAAAACTCATCACGAACAAAAAACATATTGCGAACAGCATTGTTAAATATGCTCGACATCTTCCCTTACCCATACTCCATTCCTTATCTTTGGTTTGGCATTTAAAATTTTCAATATCTCATCCTTTGCTTCCATTACCACTCTTTCGCCCTCAGCAATCATATCATCGGCGTTTTCAAATGCTGTAGACTTATATTGCGTCAAACTTGGAGCCAAAACATAGTCTGCATATTCCAAATAACTTGTAGCGTTACTTTTAAGCATTATTCCAATTGTCGCATTTAAAATATCACCAATACCATTTATCTCACGCCCGTCACCCCTTGTTTTGTTGACATCAACAGCAATAACATAATCAGCACCCATCTCTTTACAAACATTAATCGGCACCGAATTGACAAGTCCACCATCACATAAAACTTTGTCATCCCAAACGATTGGCTTGAACACACCCGGCACTGCACAACTACTTGCAATTGCTTTAGACACACTTCCACTCTCAATCCAAACTTCTTTACCAGTTTTTAAATTAGTGCCTACTGCAATAAATCGTTTTTTTAAGTCAGAAAACACCTTTTGACCACCCATAAGTTTGTCAATAGTATCAATCATTGTATCCGTTGATGATGGTAAAAACTTAATGGCTCCACCTTTTATGTCCTTAGTTTTTAATGTCTTTAAAGCATTCGACATATCTTCCGATGTCCATCCGAACGCATATAAAGCCCCAACAAAACTTCCAGCACTTGTTCCTGCAACGACATCAAACTCAACCCCTAATTTTTCAAATGCACGAATAACACCAATATGACCAATTCCACGGCTTGCTCCACCACTTAATGCAAGCCCAATCTTTACATTTTTACGTCTTTTAAAAGTTAAATCTTTTTGCTTTTTAAACTTTGAAAACAATCCCATCAGCAATCCCCTTAATAACTTATTTTAGCACATTATATCATACAAACTTTCGTATGACAATTATTTTGCCAAACAAAAAGACGGCTTTCATTCAAAGCCGTCTTTCATTTTTCCCTACTTGTTCTTTTTTGCTTGTTCAATAAGCATATTAAGTTCGGTGATTTCTTCGTTATATCTTGCTTTTTCACCCTCTAAGAAAGTCTTAATCTTCTTAGAATTTTCATATTTCTCTTTATTTTTAGCAATATAATCATCTGCTTCTGAAATAGTAGCTTTAAGTTCAGCGATATGCTCTACTAAAGATTCTTGTTTTTGCTTTTTCTCTGGGTCAATGTCTTTAATGTCATTTACATTATAAAGAACAAGAT
>JAGBBI010000200.1 GCA_017938565.1 Clostridia bacterium | reverse complement strand
TATTTTCCCATTTTCGCCCTTAAAAAAACCTCATTCCCATGCACTATGGTTCTTCCGTAAAATATCCGTCCTTGTTTTGTATTTATTGTGTTTGTTAGAGCAGTAAAAATGTTTAGGTTTCCACCCCGCAAACCTACAAGCCACAAAACCAACCCACTTTCTCGACTGTGTTTGTTCACCAGCAGAAATGTTTGAGTTTTAGAGATAAAAGCCACAAAACAGGCTTCCCCCGCAAACCTACAAAAAACACACAAACCATCTCACATTTACCGGCTATGCCTGTTCACCAGCAGAAATGTTTGAGTTTTAGAGATAAAAGCCCCAAAACAGGTTCGACGTAGTATTTTTACACGACGGTTCTGTTTTGAGGCTTTTAGCCTAAAAGACGAATATTTATGCGGACTATTTGTGGCGGTCGCTCGGTAGATGACCGCAACAAAATATTTTACAAGGTGGTTCTGCTTGGAAAATTTTTATACAAAAAGATGAATAAACGCCTCCCCTTTTATGCCTGATCTTCCCTTTCAATCTTAAAGGCTTCGTAAAACTTCTCACGGACTTCATCATTCTCACACCCTAAACTAAACCCTAAGACTGGGAACAGCTTTGCTTCTATACTCTCAAGATAAGCCTTATCAGACCTTGAAATCGACTTCCCTTCGGCAAGCCTTTTATAGTATCCGCCAACAGCCAAACCCAAAACCTCAACCGATGGAGTTGCGTCGGTACGTTTTTTTGTATCAACCACACGAGTTTTATCGTCATTATTCCAGACATAATGCTCCCGAGAAAGGTCGGATATAAACTCCTTTGCTTCGTCCTTTGTCATCACCGGACGCAACAATTCGTCAGCCGACTCCACCGGTTGGTAGGCGGTCAATTTCCCATCAATCGACTTTAATAAAAAATATTTCTCTTTTGGTGCACCCGGAGTGAATTGTTTTACTTCTTCGCCCACGATTTGAAAAACACCATATTTCATTTTAACTACAAAATCATTCACTTTAAACATAGTTCTCTCTCCTTTTTCATAAATTGATTTTTGCATAAATAGAGATAATAAAAACTTCTAGGACAAAATGCAACGTTTTTGTTTTGTCCCAAGTTTTCATTTTTTCTAAGGTATATTCATTCCTTGTACCTAGACGTCTAAACTCAGCAACACGCATAAAATATGGTCTTTGTATTGCACTATCTAACGCCCCACAAAACCCGTCGCCAGTCAAACGCCACCTGCACAAGTCAAAAATTATCTATTTATACACTAATTATATCACAAAAAGCGAAAATTTAGAAATGAAATTTTTGTATTTTTTTGAAAAACACTAGAATTTTCATCACACATCTTGCACTTAAATTTATGCTTTTTATCTAACTATAATTACTAAAATTAGCAAAAAACATTTAGTCTTATCCTAAAGTTTGTGATATAATCAATTAGTCATAAAAAATATAGGAGCAAAATATTATGGACAGAATCTACTATTGTATGGGAAGAATTGTTGAAAAGACCCAAAAAATGGAAGAAAATTTAGAGTTGGTTGTAAAGTACAGCGAGATTGTACGAGAATATGAAAGGAACCCACAAATGACACTTAAAGACTTTAAAATTGCCGATGAGTCCGCTGAATATTTACGTGGCAAAATGGAGACGATGACGTTGGGTCAACGCATTCACATTATCATTGAAACCCGAGTCTTTACAAGGTCTGAAGTAGATGAATTAAAACACGCACTTGAAAAGCGAAACTATTTTGTGCACGACTATTTTAAACTAACCCCATTTGAGGAATTGTCTAAAAGCGAACTTGAAGATGAGTTCTTGGCTTTAAAAAAATTCTACGATTCTATTAGCGTCCTAAACAAAAAAATCGAAGTTTTTAAAACTTCCTACTCAAAACAATGCGACAGCCTTTATAAAAAGTTCGGCGTCTAAATCAATTAATTTAGTGTAATTATTAAAAAATAGACAACTGAAGCAAGGCGAAGTCAAGAACTATTTTTAAACGTCCCAAATACAATCGACCATAAATCTTTCCATTAACAAATATAAACAGGTTAAAGCACGAGCATTCCCTCGTGCTTTTTATATTCTCACTTTATCAATTTTGAAATAC
>JAGBBI010000199.1 GCA_017938565.1 Clostridia bacterium | reverse complement strand
TAAGTATTATTCAACAACAGCAGGCGCAGTAGCACAGGCAAAGGCTGAAAATACAAACGGATGGTATGCATATACAAATGCAAATATTTTCGGCAGTTCAATACTTGACCGTTGGGTAGAACTAAAAATAAAGATGTACGGCACAAATCTTTTGATTACATTAGACGGTGCAGTTTTAGCAGATGTAAACGATATTTATTATGGTACTGCTACTACAACTAACTTTATACAACTTTACAAGCGCGGTCTTGGTGTAAAGCAGGTAAGCCGCGAATCGTTATCGGGTATGACCGCAGTTATTAATGCGCTAAATGCTGTTACTTATAACGGTGATGGCGTTGCAGATGAAACACTGAGAGCCGCTGCACTTGTAGCCTACAATAACCTTGATAATGAAGATGATAAGGCATATATTGAAACACTTGATACTTGGAGTAAAGCATTCTACGATTATTGTGATGCTAACACTGACTATTATGTTGATGTACGTGACCTTGTTCGTGTTAAGCGTTTGACAGCACTTGACAGTACCGCTAAAGAAACTGCCAAGTCGGATGTTAACTGTGACGGCAGTTTTAACGGTGATGATTTAGTGCTTATAAGAAAAAATATTTTTTAATGTATAGGCATAAGATTAATTGCTTTTTAACGCAAAAGAGGCAACCTCATTCTGAGGCTGCCTCTTTTGGCATATAGTATTTAATTTTCGCTGTTTTCTGAACGGATAATCGGGGTTTTAATTGTAAAGGTGGTCGGGTTTTTAGCCGATGTAACGGTGATGCCGTATTCATTGCCGTAGCGAAGTTTTATTCGGTCATCAACATTTTTAAGACCAAAGCCGCGTTTGCTTTCAACCGCAGCCAAGTCATCAAGGGCGTTTGTTGTAATTCCAAGACCGTTATCAGATACATTAAAGACTAATGTATCGCCGTCGCGCTTGACAGAAATCCTTATATATCCGCGCTTGTCGCGCAACTTTCTCATACCGTGTTCTATCGCATTTTCAGCCAAGGGTTGAAGAATTAAATGTATGGTTTGATAGTCGCTGATACCTTCTTCAATATCAAATTCAACATCAAAACTGTCACCCAAAACTATTTTTTCTATTCCAAAATAGCACTCCACCATTTTAAGTTCATCGCCAACAGTAACAGTTTCCTTGTTTTTGTTAAGGGTGGCACGGTAAAAATCAGAAAGATTAACTACTAATTCGCTGATTTCAGGGGCATCGTTATCTATTGCAATCCAGTTAACAGTTTGCAGTGTATTATAAAGAAAATGCGGATTAATCTGGGCTTGCAGTGCTTTGAGTTCGGCTTTTTTCTGGATTATTTCGCTTTCATATACCGTTTGGATAAGGTTGTCTATTTTTTTGATCATATCCCCGATATCGTTTGTAAGAGTACCAATTTCATCCCTGTTTTCTGAATGAAGCGGAATTTTAAGATTACCCTTTTTCGCATATTCAATTTTTTCGGTTAGGAGATGGATTCGTTTTGTAAAAGAAAGTGAAAAAATAAAATCAATAATTACGATAAATACAAGGCATACAAGAATTGCAATCAATGTAGAACGAAGTATTGCTCCGCTACCTGCAACAACCTCGTCTTTTAATATGTATGCATAAAGCCGATATCCGTTATCAAGGCTTGTACCAAGGGTAAGATATTCTTTTGAATTGAGTTTTAGCGTATTATCCTTTAAGGTTATTAATTGTTCTGTATCAGGTTTTTCTTCATCAAAAGAAACGGTATGAGTGTAAATGTAATCAGTATCCTCCGTAGTGAGCAGAATATTGTAGTTCATAAATTCGGTATTTACCGATTTCATTAAAACCTTGGGCCACATATAAAGGCAAATACTACCGACTGATTCTTTATTATTCATCAGGTCATATTTTAAAACAATAAATTTACCGTTATAATACCAAGTCATATTAGATTTGCTGTTGGTATTTACAATCAACTCGTCATAATCATGGATTACACTTCGGTAGGGTGTAATCCCAAGTTTCGAATAAAATGTTATTTCTCTTATAAAAGGATTGAAAATCTTCAGGTTATAAAGATATGGTTCTAAGTGAACTTTTATATCATTCCGAAACATTTCTGGGCTTTCGTAATCAGCATAGAAAATTTTTTTGAATTGAGAGTTGTTTGCTATATCGTTTATAATATTTTCACTGTTTTTGAATACTTCATTAAGAGTATAAGAGGCTTTTTCAAAATAGTAATTTATATCCTTTTCCTTTGAAGATGATAATAAGGAATTGGACTGGTTAAAAGAAAATATTCCTAAAACCAGTACGGGTATTAAAGAAAGGGCTAAATACGTGCTTAAGAGTTGATATTTGAATTTTAAATTAAAAAAGGATTTAGTTAGTCGGTGAAGTGTTTTCCTTATCAACATTTTGTATTCCTTTCTCCCTGTATTGTGCGGGAGTCATACCGTATACCTGACGGAAAAGAGTGTTAAAATATGAAGCGCTGTCATATCCAATTTTTTTGCAAATTTCGGTGATTCGCAAATTGGTATTTTTAAGCAATTCGCAACTTTTCTTTAAACGGAAATCCCTGAGATATTCAATAAAATTCTGACCCGTTTCTTTTTTAAAAAGATGACTCAAATACGATGATGAAATAAAAATCCGCTCAGAAACATATTCAAGAGAGATGTTATTCATATATTCTGCCTCTATTATTGAGAGCGTTTTTGAAATAAGTCTGTGTGCGGAATTATCCTGCTTTTCGGTGGATATAATCTCTACAATAGACTCAAAAACGGGCAAAATTTCATCGATTGAATTGGTTGCAAATAATTTTTCAATTTTTTCCTGTTCAAGATTTCTTATACCGCTTCTGTTTTTTAGTAATTTGTTGATAATGTTAGCAGAAATGCATTTAACATACAGCGGTGAACAGTGTGATGATTGCCTTAAATGTGTGAATAGTTGGGTTAAGGTTATGAGAAAATCGTCAAAATTCCCCATATTTATAAATAAATCAATTTTTTCCAACAAAAAGTCTGTAGATAGTGAGGAATCACCCTTTTTGTTAAAGAATTCGTCGTCAGAAGAAATTATCATACTTTTGTTAGCAAAAAAGAAATATTCACTCGTTTGCTGAATGTTTTGATATTCCTTAACGATTTCTTCTGTTGATGTAATTATGGGGCTATATATTATACAAACTTCAGTCTTATGTTTATTGCGGAATAAATTTACGGCATTTTCTAAATACGATTTTACGTTTGCTTCTGGAATTTTATCAAGAATGATATACTGCTTTTTAGGCATATTTACAATCTTTATTTGCTTATCAAAGGCTTTCTTTATTTCTGCAGATATATCTGAATTATCAAACACATCTTCGTTTTTAAGAATTTTTAGTATTATTATTCGAAGGCCACTTGGTGTTATAAGGGAATTAATCTGTTCCTCTGGTATATTTGAAGTTCCTGCAAGAAATCTTAGCAAGGTATCGTCATTCACAGTAACGGGGCAAGAGATATTAGGTTGGGGGATATTATCTGCATTTTCTTTTAAGCAAAGTTCTACAACATTGTCTATAGAACTGATAAGTTCATCTAACAAATATGGTTTTAACAGATAGTTTATAGCACCAAATTTAATTGCGGCTTTTGCGTAATGAAAATCCTTGTAAGCGCTTACAAGGATTTTCATTACGCAAAAGCCGCAATTAAATTTGGTGCTATAAACTATCTG
>JAGBBI010000023.1 GCA_017938565.1 Clostridia bacterium | reverse complement strand
TGCAATAGCACCAACAGCAATAAAACTGATAGAGCAAATAAACGAAGCAATACAGATGCTTACCTTTTTAAGTAAACTTTTTTTGCCCGTTACACGTCTTGATTTAAGACCTCTTGTACTTCTAACTATTTCCTTTTCGCTCATAATAATAAAACCTTTTATCCTTTGCAAAAATATTTGCGAGCCGATAGAGATTTTCGTTAACCTTTCGACCTTTACCTCTTCGATAAAAGCCCCAAACCAACACCGGTTGTTATGTTTTCATACCAACCAATCCCAGTGCTCACATAGTATGGTTCTATTATATATAATATATAAAGATAAGTCAAACGAATTATGTCGTTTTTTGCATTTTGAAAACATTGTTTCGGCTATGCTTTTGCAGTAGCAGAATTGTTTGAGTTTAAAGATAAAAGCCCCAAAACAGGCTTCCCCCACAACCAATAAAAAACACAAACCACCCCACATTTACCGGCTATGTTTATTCAGCAGTAAAAATGTTTAGATTTTTGAATTAAAAAGACCGAAACAGGTTGCTGGTTGTATTTTTACACCAGCGTTCTGCTTCGGTTTTTTCTAATCAAAAAGATGAATGTTTTTACGGATGGCTTGTGGCGACCGTTCGTTAGATGGTCGCAACAATAACTGCCCTCTCAGCATCTCCAACAACAGCACCTTGCCTTGCAATCTCTCCGGCACGAATAATTTGAAACATCTTTAATGCTTCACCCTCTGGAAGTTTCCCCTCCCACACTGGCATAGATTGACGCTTTTCTTTCCTTATTTGTTCAGCAATCTTGCCATTTAAAATCAATGGAGTATGCCTTAAAAGTTGTTCTCTGAAATTAATATCTTTAACTTGTCGCAAGATATCAGATGTGGTAGAACACATAAGAAGCGTAGGGCCTGAAATTCCATACTTTTTAAGTTCTTCTAAATCTTCTTTGCTTAAAGCGAAAGCCTCAGCATAGCCATTTAAAAACTCATACTCAGCAAGAAGTCTTGGAGCCTTTGGGTCGGCTTGTTTTTTAATACCGCCACAAGGGTCAACAACCGGCACATTCCACCTATCAAAGTATAACCCCGACTTGTCAAATGCCTCAATAAGACGATGTTGGAGTTCGGTTTTATCTTCGTCAACAAATTGAGCGATTGTAAGACCTGCCAACTTGTCAGAGATTGGAGCACCTTGCTTTCTTGCACATTGTCCAAGAGTTTTTCCCATAACAACATCAAAGCGAACCATTCTATCACGAACCTTTTTCAAAATTGGCGACAATTCAAAATCTGAATACCATCCATTCAGCGGTAGCACCACTCTTGCATAATCTTCACCATAGATATCTTCCAAAGCAACAGCATACTTAGCAAATTCACCGCTATAAACCATATGCTTGTACGCCAAAATCTCATCGGTAGTCAAATAAAAGCAATCAAAATTATCTCTAAGCCAGTTCAACCTTTCCGTCATCACCCTGTCTGCTTCTTCCAAAATTTTTAAAACATTTTCTTTAATTTCCATAATTTTGCCCCTTTTTAATAAAATCTACCCTTTTTTCGTTTTTTACATCGAAGAATCGCTGTTCGTCTCTGCCATACTCAGAAGTCTTTTCTTGGCATTCTCATAGGCACTAACCCTTTTCCAAACTTTAAGTTCTTTGCCATACGGAACCCTGCCACACCAAACCGGCATAGAGTGATATTCCTTTTCATCATGCAATTCAAAAGCACGGCGAATGTCTGATAAATAATATTTCTTTCTCATCAAAATATTAGACGCAGCACCCTTGTCGACATAGCCAACCAAGTCAGAGATTTCCCTTTCGGTCATAAATCTCAAAATTGTACCCGAATAAAGCAAACATTCTTCAAAAGCATAATCATACTCCGAGTCGCACATCAACGCTGGACTTTCACTAAGTTCCCCTTCCTTTGCAAGCCCCATACGAACGCAAGCCTTCTGCATAAATGGTTCAACCAAATTATAAGCACGAACCGAACTAGAATCAAATTCACAGCAATTTTGAAGATAGTCAAGAAGACTCTTTTTATCTTCAACACTTGCAGTCCTCAAACCAGACTCCAACCCAAAAGCCTTGCCACTGTACACGCTTTCTTTAAATTCAGCAATCTCGTCAGTAGTCAAATAAAACGCCTGTGCAACCGAACGATAGTGATTTAAACACTCAGTCAAAATCTCGTCAATTCGCTTAAACTCGTCCATAAGTTCATCATCAAGAGAACGATGATTTGCCATAGCAAAATACTCATCTTCACTTACAAAAAAATCATCAGAATTGTTCATAAAAACCCCCATCAACACTTTTTATTATAAATATAGTACTACATATTCCTATATTTTTCAATAGGGTTTTCAAATCTTTTGTGCAATTAAAACAAAATTTCCAACAAAAAAAACGGTTGTAAACACTACAACCGCAATATTTGTTAATAATTCAAGAACCCCAAATCACCCATATCGAAATTAAACCCTTTGATATGGTGATTTGTATTCAATAAAAGAATGGCGCAGGCGTTATGACTGTCCTTTTTATAGGTCTCATACTTGCTTTCGACCCCGCTTAAAGTTTCAAGTTCAAGAGTGCTATCCTTTGAAAAATCAAGTGGCACCACCCCAGTAGACGCACATTGAATATTCTCGGTCTTATACAAAATAGTAGACGAGAACTCATACGGGCCACCATCGGCATCAACGAAAATTTCAAACGAGGTTTTAGTCTCAGCCTTGTCCAAAATCACCCTAAGCACAATACAGTCTAAAAGTTTTGCGTAGCGAATTGAGTAACTTCCACTTGAAAACTTCCAACTCTCGGTAAAGTCGTCAATCGAACTGGTAACAGCGTCAGACAGTTTTTTGTTCTCGCCAACCAACTCCTTTTCGCTTGTCCCCTCATTCGTTACATAGTAGTACAATTTATCATAGCCCGAAAGAGCACCAAACTCATCACTCTCGTAATAGGTAGTGGCTTCCCCGCACGCAGTCAAAACAAAAGCAAAAGCGACCACGAACCCAATCGCAAATACTCTTTTAAATTTGTGTAGCATACTCGTCCACCCCCTAAGATTATCGTAATTAAATTATAAAGGAAAGACCTATTAAATGTCAAACGAATTAAAAACCAATAAAAAAGAAATAGGCTGAAACTTATCAAACCTATTTCCCAGAGAAACATCTATTGTAACTATTGCTCGTCAACCGGTGAACTTGACGAATTTTCGCTTTCGTTAAGCATATCAATGGTTACACCATACTCCGCCTCAAAAAATCTTGCAAGGCGTGGAAGATTTCCCTTCTTCATCTCTTTAATCTCTGAATAAAGCATTCTTCCACGGAAAACCTCGCCATACTCTATGCCATTCAAACAAGCGACAATATCCTCTGCTTGCCCATCTTCGTTTTTATACCAACCCTTTTCTCTTACACAAACCTTAGGCGTAAGATTTCTTTTCGAGCCAGCCCCCTCATACTTTTTACCGGTTACCCGTTGATAGTCTTTTTCAAAAGCCTCCTCACGCTCATACGCACGACTGGCACGCCCCAAATACGAGCCATAGATATAAAGCATTTCCGAGTACCTTTGGTCTTCCGATATAATCCAACCCTTTAAATTGCGAACTGACATTTTTCCGTCCGCCTCAAGATGGAACGGATGCAATTCTCCCGTAATCTTTTTATGTTTATAGTTCGCATTGATAAGGTCAATAACATTCTTCAACACATCAAACCTAAACTCATCTTCCGACCTAAAAAGAGCAACACTCTCTGGCCTGATTTGTCCCATATAAATTTTAGACCCACCTTTTGCACACGCTTGACAAAGCGACTCAAAGGCCTCTATATCGAAATTCATATATTTAAGCATTGTCCCAAGCCTAACCGCCGAGCCAATACGCTCCGACTCAATCAATCTAATACCTCTGTCAATAAACTCATCTCTGCCCATATTGATAAGGTCTTGATTATCGGTATACAAATTACTCAAATAGTATTTTGACCTTGAAATTTTTTTGTTTGCTACATTTGCACTTCTTTTGTCTGCCATAAAACTCTCCTTTGTTAATCAAATTTCTACTACGCTGAAAACTCAAACGCTTTTGTTATGAATACATAGCAACGGGGAAAACCAACCCGTCATTAACTTTAAAGCCCCAAAAACCCTTTGACTATTCATCACCGCTTTCAGGATTTTCGGTTTCACTTTCGGCATTGTTATTCGCATTGTTTTCAGCACTTTCAATTTCACGACTACGATCCATCTCTCTTGCAAACCAAACCAAAAGCGGACTTGCTCCATCATTGTTTCTTACAAGGTGAGAACGGCGCAACTCCCCATAGATTTTGCTGTATGGGAATTCTTCAACAATAACTTGAACAATTTCTGCCAATGTCGAAATTTTGTTGCGATACAAACCAAAGCAGGTTGGCGAAATGTTCTCCAACGCAATTTTTTTATTGCTTTCATCAACGACCTTGACCAATTCATCAATACCACCGATGTCAAAATTTGAACGAATTAGACATTCAAAAAAATCGTCTTCATCAAAAAATTTTTCAGATTTA